>CAMOIK010000075.1 GCA_946615875.1 uncultured Verrucomicrobiota bacterium
GGACAGATATGGTATAATATGCGCCGTTTTTTTCACCGAGCAAGCGAAAAGGCATAGAAAGGGAATGGCCATAGTACTAGGTTTGCCCAAGGGCAGTCTGCAGGAATCGACTTTCGCGCTCTTCAAGCGCGCGGGCTTCAACGTCACTTGTTCCAGCCGCAGCTACACGCCTGTCATCGACGACGACGAGATCAAGTGCCGTCTGCTGCGCCCGCAGGAGATGAGCCGCTACGTGGAGCTGGGACTGCTTGACGCCGGCATCTGCGGCTACGATTGGGTTTACGAAAATGGCAGCGACGTCGAGGAAATCTGCGAGCTCAACTACTCCAAGGCCACGTCCAATCCGGTGCGATGGGTGCTGGCCGTCCCGAACGATTCGCCGATCAAGACGGTGCAGGACCTGAACGGCAAGCGCATCTCCACCGAGGCGATGGGGCTTGTGAAGCGCTATCTCGCCCAGCATGGCGTCAAGGCAGACGTGGAGTTCTCGTGGGGCGCAACCGAGGTCAAGGCGCCGGAACTCGTGGACGCCATAGTCGATCTCACGGAGACGGGCTCTTCGCTCCGCGCCAACAATCTCCGCATAGTCGATACGATTCTCACGTCCACCACGCGCTTCATCGCCAACAAGACCGCCTGGCAGGACGCCGCCAAGAGGGCGAAGCTGGAACAGCTCAAGATGCTTTTGACCGGCGCGCTCGAGGCGCAGCGCAGGGTGCTGCTGAAGTGCAACGCACCCGCCGCCGCGCTTTCCGAGATCGTGGCCGCTCTGCCTGCGCTCCACGCCCCGACGGTCAACAAGCTCAACGACAGCGAATGGTTTGCCGTCGAGAGCGTCGTCGAGGAGAAGAAGGTGCGCGACCTCATACCCGTCCTGACCAAGGCGGGCGCCACCGGCATCATCGAACTCGCCCTCAACAAGATCATCTACTAGACGGCGCAAGCCGGAGGGCGGCGGACAGCGGGCGGAGCCCTCGAACGCCGAAGAAGACGATTTGTCAACCAGACAAGCAAGGAGCATCCAGCAATGGGATCGATAAAGAAGAAACGCCGCAAAAAAATGTCGAAGCACAAATACGACAAGCGCATGAAGGCGCAGCGGCACAAGAACAAGTAACGCCGTGGGGTTGCGAGACCATGGAAGGCTGAGATTTGCAGTCCGTGGTTTCTGCGCCGAGAGGCTGGCGCCGCGATGCAGGTCCCGCGATACAAGCGACCAGGTTCCGCAACCCCGCAGCCCCGCAATCCATCTGGTTCGGGCCATCAACCGACTGCCCGACCGGCAAGGAAAGGAGAAAGACAATGCCAAAGATGAAAACGAAGAAGTGCGCGACCAAGCGCATGAAAACGTCGGCCACAGGGAAGGTAATGCGTTCGCAGGCGGGCAAGGCCCACCTCAACGGATACAAGCCGCGCACGCGCAAGCGCAATCTGCGCGGCATCACCGTGACCGATTCCACCGTCACCAAGACCATGCAGCGCATGCTGCAGGCCTAAAGAAGGAAGGATAAAGGACAATGCGTGTAACGAATGCACCCGCTTCCCGCGAACGCCGCCGCCGCCGCCTAGAGCTCGCCAAGGGCTTCAGGGGCGCGCGCAGCAAGCTTTTCCGCACGGCGACCGAGGCTGTCGATCGCGCGATGCGGCTCGCCACCGAGCACCGCAAGCTCAAGAAACGCGATTTCCGCCAGCTCTGGATCGCCCGCATCAACGCGGCGACCCGTGCGCAGGGCATGAGCTATTCCAGGTTCATGGCCGGGCTGATCAAGGCCGGCGTCGCCTTGAACCGCAAGAGCCTTAGCGAGATCGCGATACGCGATCCGGAGGGTTTCAAGACGATCGTCGAGATCGCCAAGAACGCCTGACGACACGGTGGTTTGGTCTGGTTGGCGAAAGCGGGCCCGCACTCCATGTGCGGCCCGCTTTCCTTTTGCTGGCCTGGCCGCCCGGCGCTCCGCCGCTTCATACCACTTTAGAGGGATGGGCGGGGGGAGGGCCGATATGGTATAATGTGCGGCATGAAGACTTTGACGGTTTCTCTTTTGGCGGTGTCGGCGGCGGCGTCGGCGTTTGGCGTGCCGCTGGTTTCCCCGGACGGCAGAGTGCGCGCGGAGATCGAGCCGCCGCGCATTTCGCTGGCGTACGACGGCGTCCGCGTGGCGGAGATAGAGGTGCGCGGCGGCGGCAAGGCCGGCGAGGCGGAGCGTGAGGAGCATCGCGGCGAGTGGCGCAACGCATTCGGCGAGCGTCGCGTGGTGCGCGACGACTACAACGCGCTGCGTTTTTCCGGCCCCGACGGTTTCGAGGTGAGATGCTACGACGCCGGTCTTTGCTGGCGCGGCACGGACGACGAAGGGACGACGTTCGCGTTCGGCGGCGACTGGCGGTGCTGGCCTGTCTCGCACTGCCAGGGCAGATACGAGCCGTTCCGCCTGAGCGACTTCGACCGCGCCCGCCCGATGCCGAGCTGGGCGCCCGTCGCCGCAGGCATAGGCGAGATGCACAACTACGAGAACATCATCCCCGGCACGATGGAAGGGCCGTTCGTGGTCGAGGGCGATGGTTTCGTGGCCGCCTTGGGCGAGGCCGCGAACACGCGCTGCGCCAAGCTGCGCTTTGCCAAGGGGGATGCGCCGCACACCGTCAAGGTGGTCTTGGAAGGGGCGTTCCGCGGCGAGGGGGATGAGGCGCGGCGCCGGTCCGGCGCACCGTCCATGCCGTGGCGCTATGTGCGGGTGGCCAGGGACGCTTGCTCGCTCTACGCCGGCAACGACCTGCTGCTCAACCTGAACGCTCCCTCGAGGATCGCCGACACCGACTGGATCAAGCCCGGCAAAGTGCTGCGGGTGGCGAAACTGGACACGGCGACCGGCAAGGCGGCGGTCGACTTCGTGAAGGCGAACGGCATGCAGTTCGTCGAGCTGGACTGCGGATGGTACGGCCAGGAGCACACGGGCGACCCGATGAAGCCTGGCCTTGCGCCGGAGCGCGTGGCCAAAGGGGAGAAGTTCGACCTTTTCGAGATACTGGCCTACGCCCGCGAGCGCGGAGTGCAGGTCATCCTATACGTGAACCGCGAGCCGCTGAAGCGCGTCGAGGGCGGCATCGATGCGATATTGCCGACGCTGAAAGGCTGGGGGGTGGCGGGCGTCAAGTACGGCTTCGTCAATGTCGGTTCGCAGCGCTGGAACGAGTGGGCGGACGATGCGATACGCAAGGGCGCCGAGCACCGCCTTATGCTGGACATCCACGACGAATACCGACTCACCGGCAACCAGCGCACCTGGCCGAACGTCATGACTGTAGAGGGCATACACGGCAACGAGGAGATGCCCGACGCCTCGCACAACGCCGCTCTGGTGTTCACACGCTATCTGGCGGGCCCCGGCGACTACACCCCGTGCTGGAAGATCGGGCGCGTCAAGAACTCCCTCGCCCACCAGCTGGCGCTTGGGGTGGCGACGTTCAGC
Source organism: uncultured Verrucomicrobiota bacterium (assembly GCA_946615875.1). Taxonomy (GTDB): domain Bacteria; phylum Verrucomicrobiota; class Kiritimatiellia; order RFP12; family UBA1067; genus UBA1067. The sequence continues at coordinate 3,471 of CAMOIK010000075.1, forward strand.
CCGTGGCAGTTCCTCTTCTGGTATCAGCGACCGGACCAGATAGACGCCTCCAACCCGGCGCTGGACATATGGAAGGAGATGCCGACGGTATGGGATGAGACGAAGGCGCTCGCCGGCGAAATAGGCGAATACGCCGTCGTCGCCCGCCTTGCCGCCGACGGCAGGTGGTTCGTGGCGGGGCTGAACGCCAACAGGCGGCGCACGCTGGAGGTGCCGCTTGACTTCCTCGCGGAAGGAGAGTGGAGGATGCGCATCGTGCGCGACGCCGATCCGTCCGCCACGGCGGGCCTGGCGCCGGCGGCCGTCGAAACCAACTCCGTCGGCAGGGCGTCCGTCCTCTCGGTGGACGCCGCGGCCAACGGCGGCTTCGCCGCTATTGTGGAAAGACGGTAGAAGATGGAAGGAGCGGAAAGATGGAAAAGGTGAGGCTTGCGGCGGCGGCGATCGCTGCGGCGTGCGCGCTCCCGCTTGCGGCGGCGCCTCGCATGGCGTGGGAGGAGGCGGCTCCCGCCAAGGACTGGCAGGAATCCTCGCTGACCGGCAGCGGAATAGTCGGCGCGATGGTAGAGGGGCGTCTGGAGGACGAGACGATCCACCTCAGCCACTGCAAACTGTATCTTCCCAACCCTGGCGATGCGGCGCCTTTGCTTGGCACCGAACATTCCAGGCGACATCAGGCGGGCGCCGGTCGCCGGGGCGAGGTGGAATACAGGGCGCGAGACGGCTTCATGGCCGCCTGCGACCTGAAGATCGCCGCGAGGCTGGGCAAAGCGACGGCCTATTCGCGCCGCACCGATTTCGAGACGGGCGAGTGCATTGTCGAGGCGACCGACGACAAGGGGCGCAAGTATTCGCGCCGCGTCGTCGCGCCGCGCGGCACCAACATCGTGGCCGTGCGCATCGACGACGAGGGCGCCCGCGATCCGTCCATCATCCTGTGCGGCGTCGCGCCGCGGAGCGTCGGCGACGCGAAGGCGTTCGAGGGGGGCGTGAAGGAGATAGTGTCGCGTCCGGGCCTCTACCGTTGCGAGTTTGCGAACTCGAACCCGTGGAATCCCTTGCTCGGCTACGAGGTTTTGCTGCTCGTGTCCCGGAAAGGAAAGGGCGCGACAGAGGCGTTCGTCGCCGTCGAGCCGCTCGAAAAGGACGCCGCCTACAGCCGCGACGAGGCCATGGCGCGCCTTGCTGCCGCCGCCGAAGAGGGCTATGGAGCCATCGCGGAGCGCAACGCACGGCGGATGGGCGAGATAATGCGCCGCGTCGCCTTCGAGCTCGAGGGGCCGCGCGAAGCGGACGAGATAGTGCGCAATTTCAACGCCGGGCGCTACAACATAGTGTCGTCGACGTTCGGCGACCACGTGCCCAACCTCCAGGGACTGTGGGCGGGGACGTGGAGTGCGCCGTGGTTCGCCAGCTTCACTGTGAACGGCAACCTCCCGTGCGCCATATCCTTCTTCGACCGCGGCAACACGCCTGAGCTCAACGAATGCCTGCTCGCGTGGCTGCAGGCCAGGCTGCCCGCGATGCGCGAAGCCGCTCGACTCCACTTCGGCGCCAGAGGCTTCCGCGCGGCGGCGCAGACCACCGTCGCGGGCGTGGAGACCGACTCCAACGCCGGCTACCCGCACGTCTATTGGCACGGCGGCGCGGCATGGCTCCTCTCCCGCCTCTACGACGGCTACCGCCACACGCTCGACAGGAGGTGGCTGGAGCGCATCTATCCGCTCATGAAGGAACTCGCCGGATACTACGAGGACGTGCTGGTCGAGATGGAAGACGGCTCGCTCGGCTTCAATCCGTCGTATTCGCCGGAGAACTGGCCGAAGGGAATGCGGCCGACTTGCGTGAACGCCACGATGGACAACGCGATCGCCAAGCAGTTCCTCGACGACGCGATCGCCGCCGCCTCCGCGCTCGGCGTGGACGAGGACGGGCGCTCGGCCTGGGCGGAGTTGCGCCGCCGCCTTTCGCCCTACAAAGTCAGCGACGGCGGGTTTTTCGCGGAGTGGCTCGCGCCTGGCCAGCCGGACAACAACGAGCACCGCCACGCTTCGCATCTCTACGCGCTCTACGACAATTCCCCGGCGGAGATCCTCACCAACGCGGCGCTTGTCGCCGCCGTCGCGAAGACGATCGACGCGCGCATGGACTTCAACGAGAACCGTTCGCGGACCATGGCGTTCGGCTACGTGCAGAACGGACTGGCCGCGTGCAAGATCGGCGACGCCGGGCGCGCGGAACGCTGCCTCGCGCTGCTCACCGCGAAGAACTGGCTCAAGGGCGGCGGCTCATGCCACGACTGGAAGAGCTGTTTCAACATGGACGTCTCAGGCGGCTACCCGTATCTCGTCTCGGAGATGCTGGTGCAGTCCGAAGATTCCCGCGTGCGCTTCCTGCCCGCCAAGCCTGCCTCTTGGCGGAAAGGGAGCATCGCCGGCCTCCTTCTCCGCGGCGGGATAGTGCTGGAGCGCCTTGCATGGCGCGGCGAAGATTTCGTCGCGGCGCTCAGATTCCCCTCTGGGCGAGTCAAGCTGGTCGCGGGCAAGGCGGGCGACGCCTTCGACACGGCGCGGCTCGCCGCCGAGCTCGCCGCGGCCGCCCCCGATCCTTCGCGCCACTGCGGCATCTACCAGTGGTCCCTGGAGGTGGAAGGGCTGGTCGCCAAAGAGACGAAAGCCCCGCCTCGCGCCTACCTTTGGATACCGCCCGCCGCAAAGCGCGTCGATGGCGTGGTCCTTGGCAACGACAACATGCTGGAGGAGCCGATCTTCGCCGACGCCGCCTTCCGCGCCGCGCTCGCCCGCGCCAACCTCGCCCTCGTGCTGGTCTATCCCGGCCTCCAGGGCTTCAACGAGTCCTTCGCGCGCGGCGACGCGAAGGTGGTCGAAGATTTGCTCGCGCGCTTCGCCTCCGCCAGCGGCTACGCCGAGCTCGCAACCGCGCCCGTCGCGCCCTTCGGCCACAGCGCATGGGCCGACTTCCCGTATTTCTTCGCCTCCGCCATGCCGGAGCGCACCCTCGCCGCAATCTCGCTGAAGGGTTCGTGGCCGGACCGCAAGCCTTACAAGGACGACTTCAAGCGCATGGTGCACGGCATCCCCACTCTGCTCGTCTCCGGCGAATACGAGGGCGCGGCGGACAACCTGCGCCACGCCAAGCAGCTTTTCGACACGCTCGCCGACGAGCCGTTCTCCTTCTATACCGACGTCGGCTCCGGCCACTTCGAGTATTCCTCCGGCCTGCCTGACTTCCTGGGGCGCTTTCTCGAGTGCGCCGCCGCGCACGGCGACACGAAGGCGCTGGTCGCCGCAGAGTCCGCCAAGGCGCCCCCCAAGGGGAAGGTCGGCGTGATCGCATACCTGGCAGACGGTAGGCCGGTCGAGCAGAACCCCAAATACCATCTGCAGATAACGCTCCCTTCGCCGACAGGCAGGGTGTTCGACGTGGCGGTGGCGTTCGACGGCAAGGTGCCGCACGGCAGGCCCGAACGCTGGACGGGCCTGAAGGCCGGCGAGACGCCTCCGGCGCCAAGCGACCCGTCGCGCATCGTCGTGCGCAACATCCAAGGCAACTGCGAGGCGCTGGGCGGCAACCGCTTCATGGTCGAATACAACAGGCGAGGCCTGCCGGGCTACAGAGCCAGGGAAATAGTCTTCGCCGCCGAATATCCCGCCGACGGCGTGTTTCAGCGCTTCACGCAACAGGCCATAATGCGCTTCTCGCGCCCGAAGAAGTCCGACGGCCAGACCCACTGGTATGTGCGCGAAGGCCCCGCCGCCGTCGATGCCCAGGGCAATCTCGTGCCGCAGCCCCTGCCGCCTCGCGCCGCCAGCGCGCCCGTCACCGTCTGCGCGTGGCAGTGGGGCGAAGTCGAGCCGTTCTTCATTACCTTCCCGCACGCTCGCCGCTGACGCGCGCGGGCGGCGGCGTGACACCCCCATTTCGGGGGATGGTCGCGCCGCAGAGAGAATGCTACAATACGGATGCAACATCGGGAAGGGCTTGATGCTGCCGCAAACAAGGAAAGGTCAGGTAACCATATGAACAGACTAGCCGCTCTTGGCGCCGCTCTTGCCGTCTCGGCTCTCCATGCCGCCGACTTGTCGGTGCCTAACACCTACACCCATTCCAGCCCGTACAAGCTGACGGGCGACACCACGTGCGACGCGCTCAAGCTCGCCGAAGGCGCGGCGCTGGACCTCAACGGCCACAACCTCACCATCACGGCCGGCAGCGAGTCCAATGCTGCCCTTGTCACCAACAGCGTCGATGGCACGACCGCGAAGATATCCTTCACGCCCACCTCGAACAATGGCTGGGGCGAGCAGTTCCAGAAGCTCGTGTTTGGTGGAAACCTCGAACTCACCGTCTGCGGCATCGTCAACAGCGGCAACACATGGGCACAGAAAGGTTTTCAGGGAGCCGTCAACACTCACACCGGCGGCACTGTGCTCGACGGCTATGGCGTCAATTCGTCAGAGGATGGCATTTATCTGCCGCGCATAAACAATACGACATTCTGCGGTTCGGGTCCGCTCACGCTCAAGAACGGCGCCACGCTCATGTTCACTGGCAGCGACAACACCACCTTTGAGTTCCCGAAGATAATCTTCGATGGCGGCACGGAAGAAAGGCCGAACTGGTTCAAGAGCGACCGCACGATAACGATCACAAGCCCCATTGAAAGCGCAAAAGCCTCCGACGTGCTCCACCTTACGGTCGATCCCGGCAAGAACTTGCTCTTGCAGGGCGACATCAGCGGCGTGAAGGGCGTCATTCGCACGAAGCCGAAAGGCAACGGCACGATCCAGTTCCAGCAGACGACGGGCGGCATGCCGGACGGGACGCTGCGCCTTTTCCTGCATGACGCCAACACCAGTGCATCCGTCCGTTACAGCGGCACGGGGACGGAATTCGCGCTTGGCGGACTCGAGACAGACCCGTCGATCACGGAGCCGAACGCCAATGCGCGCATACAGAAGACGGTGGACAGCGACAATGTCACTCTCAAGGTCGGCTCGGCCAACCTCGACAACGATTTCTACGGCAAGATACAGCGCGACAGCGTCACCAAGGACTGGAACGTCGAGAAGGTCGGCACGGGCACATGGACGCTCTGGGGCAACTCGCACGACTATGCCGGCCCTACGACCCTGACCGAAGGGACCTTGAAGCTCGGCGGGGAGGGCGGAGTCTCCGCCAACAGCACGATCGTCTTCAACGGCGGCAGGCTCGGCTTTGCGGCAAGCTCGTCGAATACCGTCGCGAATGCAATTAGGGCGACCGACTATCCAATTACGGTCGATGCCGACGAAGGGGCGTGCGGCGTCATTTCCTCCTCTACGATTGGCGCGACGGCGGGTCTCGTCAAGACTGGCGCGGGCATGGTGCGGCTCACAGGCACGAAACTCGTCCAGAACGAAGGCACGAGCGGCAAGCTCATGATTGCGAGCGGCAACACGGGCATCGGCGAAGTCACGACATGGGAAGGCGGGCTCGGCGCGGACGAACTCATGCTCGACGCCGGGCAGACGCTCGACCTTGACGGACGCGACCTCATGGTGCGCAAGGTTTCGCAGTCTTCGACCGTCTATGGCGGCTCGGTCGTGAAGAACTCCTCCGACACGCTCGCCACGTTCACCGTCGGCGTCGGTGACGGCGCGAACGCCAACAAGATATTCGCGCTCCAGGGGAACGTCCGCTATGTCGTCACCGGTTCGGACCGCACGTATTTCCGCGACACGACGAACAAGGGCCCGGACGGCGAGACCGTGGTCGCCAACACGCACATGGGCGGCACGGTAATATCCAACACGACGAACCAGTTGCGCTTCTACGACCCCGGCAACTTCGGCTCGGGACCGATCGTGCTCTGCAACGCGAGCCTCATGCGTCCGTCCAGCAATCTCGGCGATTTGAACTTCTCGAATCCGTGGGAGTTCTACGGCACCAACTCCATGGAGCTTCAACACTACGCGGGGAACGGCGCTTCGATCAACCTCAAGGGCCCGTGGTCTGGCGACGGCTTCATCCACATCCACAACGGTTTCGTCCCGGGCATCGAGCTGAACGGCGACATGGCCGATTTCGAAGGAACGCTCGAAATCGCCTACAAGGATGGTTCGAATGGTTTCTGGATGCGCGGCGACAACACGAATGGTCTGCCGAAGGCGACTCTCAGGCTCGCGAACGTCAGCGGCGCGACGGGCGACGCGCGCAAGACGTTCTTGCGGATCAAGCCTGGCAACAACGCAACAGTCGAGCATCCTTCCACGATCACCGCCTTCCCGATCGGCCATCTGGTGACCGACGGAGACGACCCCGACGACTACGCGAACGCCTACATCATGGATTGCCAGCAGTGGGCGAACTGCGAATGGGAGATCGGCGGCCTGAACGAAAGCGGGACGTTCGCAGGCTGGTTTACCGAGGAGGCGCCCGCCAATTCCAGCCTCGCCATCAAGAAGGTCGGCACTGGCACGTGGACTTGGACAAGTTCGCTGCATGCGTTCAAAGGAAATCTTACCGTCGCGGAAGGCCGCATGGACATCGACTCTGCGAACCTCACGAACTGCGCTATCGTAGTAAAGAGCGGCGCCACTCTCGGCGGCACGGGCACGCTGTCGGACAAGGCGAGCGTGACGGTGGAGGCGGGCGGCATTCTCGCGGGCTCGCTCACTTTCGGCGCCGGCGTGACGTTC
>CAMOIK010000076.1 GCA_946615875.1 uncultured Verrucomicrobiota bacterium
ACGGATAGCCGTTCCGGACGCGAAACGCCGAAAACCACATCCCGAAACGCACTTCGGCCTTTATTTACTATGGTGCGACGCATTTCCACGCTCAAAAAACGGGCAAACTCCAGGCCGCGAGCCGGAGTCCAGGGCGCGGCATTTTGCGGCGGGCGAGGCAGGATGATTGATCGCGGGGGCGCTGCGGCTCTGCGACTGGATGCGGTGGCATTCAGTCCAACGCGCGGACGTATGTCCCTGCGGAAAGGCGCTCCACCTTGCCGCAGGGGAGCTTCACCGTGGCAGAGGTGTTTGCCGGGATTGTGAAGCGCCATGTGCACTTGCCATCCTCGCCGTATTCCCATGCGGACTTTATTGTGCCGTAGGGCGACCTGAACGAGGCATCGACCCAACCCATGCGGCGGTCTGGCACCGGCGCGAGGATGAAACTCTTGAAACCGCCCTCCGGCCCGGCCTGAATGCCGGCCATGGTGCCATACATCCACGCGACGACCGCGCCGTATGCGTAGTGGTTGAAGGAATTCATGTCGGAAGGACCGAAACCGTTCTCCTTAGTGTACGAGTTCCACCTTTCCCAGAAAGTAGTGGCGCCCTGATCGACCGTATATAGCCAGCTGGGGTGCCCGTGCTGCAGCAGCAGCGCATATGCCGTTTCCGGCGCGTCCGCGTCGTAGGTCAGCACGTCCATGATGATCGACGTCCCGAGGAAACCTGTCTGGAGGCACTCGCCGTGCTCTTTTATGTTTTCGACGAGAGCGGCCTTCGTCGCCGCGACCGCCGAGGGCTTTTCCAGGATGCCGAGCTTGAGCGCAAAGAGCGCGGGGGTCTGCATGTCGCGGAAAAGCGGGACGAGAAGCCCGTCCGACTTGTCGATGAACCTGCTTCGCAGGAACGCGAGCGCGCGCTCCGCCATGTCCAGATACGCCTTCTCCTCGGCGGCGCCGCGCCCGCTCGCCTTGGCCATCTCGGCCATCATGCGCGCATCCCACAGCCAGTAGCAGCATCCGAGATACTGCCAATAGACGAGAGCTTCCGGGCGCGGGGTCTTCGTGCCGTCCGGCGCCACGATGAATGCGATCTTGCTGCGGGATTCGAGCTTCTCGAAGGAAAGCCAGTCGGCCCACTGGTAGCGGCGGGATTCCGGCGACTCGTATTTCATCTCGTCCACAAGCGCCATGTAGCGTTTCATGGACTCCCAGTTCTCGTCCACTATCGCGATGTCGCCGAACTGGCGCCACATGACGTAAGGCACGATTATGCCCGCGTCTGCCCAGCCCAGGCGATGACCGTCGTCGCCATACTGGGCGAGCGGCGCGACGCCCGTATATGAGCCGTCGGCGTGCTGCGTGTCGCGCATGTCGCGCATCCATTTCGAGAGAAAGCCGTATGTATCGGCGTTGAAAGCCCCGGCGAGCGCGAAGACCTGCGTGTCCGCGGTCCATCCAATGCGCTCGTTGCGCTGCGGGCAGTCCGTCGGCACCGACAGGTAGTTGGAATACTGCCCCCACAGCGCGTTGGACACGAGCTTGTTCACGTCGGCGACGCCGGTGGAAAGCGAGCCCGTCTCCATCTCCTTTCCGATGGACGAGACCGGGATCGCGCGGACGCCGTGAACGAGGACTTTCCCCGTCGCCGTGATCGACGCGTAGCGGCCGCCGAAGAACGTGAACTCCGGGAGGTGCTTTTCCACGCCGCTTCCGGCGAACGTGTAGTTGAGCGTGGTGCGCGCCCGCCTGTAGCTCGCCTTGTATATGGAGCCTTCGGGGCCGTCGCAGCCGCGGACCTTCGCGCCGTTGCCGTCGTTCAGCATCTCCGCCGGGCGCATCGAGAGAGTCGTGCCCGCCGCCGCCGAGAATTCGAATTCCGGGACCATCGCCGAGTTCTGTCCGAAATCGACGACGAGCGTCTCGCCGGGTTCGAGCGAAACCGTCTCGCCTGGCGCTGGCCGCCGCAGCGTCACGACCGTCCCGAACGCCTCCTCGGACGCGCCCTCGACGCCCTTCCACACGTGCATCCCCACGGGCTCCAGCGCAAGATCGCGGCGAAGGCGCACCCCAGCGCCTTCCATCGGGACGCAGACCCCGGCGAACTCGCGGTTGATTTCCGACGGCTTGAAACCATCCAGCCCCGCCCCCAGCATCCACTCCTGCGAAACACGGGCGTCGTAGTCCTCGCCGTCGTGGATGCCCGCGCGCAGGACGGGGCCGGCCACGGCCGAGAGCCAGGTCTCGTCGGTGGCCACGCGCGTCTCGCCGCCGTCCCGGTGGCGGAGGATGAGCATGGCGCGGAACGCGGACTTCTTTCCGGCGAAATTGACGATCTTGTCGCGCCACCATCCGGCGGAGACCTGCGCCGCGACGACGTTCACGTCGGCCTCGCCCCTGTTTACGAGGTGCGTCACGTCGTATGTGAAGAAGTGCTTCGTCTTGGCGCAGTGCGTGAAACCCGGCTTGAGGAAATCGCGTTCGAGCGAACCATCGGAAAGCTTGCGAGAAACGGGCTTGCCGTTCACATACGCCTCGAACACGCCCAGCCCGGAGACGGCCAGCCAGGCTTCCGCGACTTCGCGCCCGTTACGCACGCTCTTCACGAAGCAGCTGGTGCCGTCCTCGGCCTCCTGCTTGGCGACGCGGTCGTGGACACCCGACGGATATGCGCTCACCTTGGAATCGACCGCCGATATCCAAGGCGTCCGCTCCCACCGGCCGTCGCCGAACAACGCCGTGGAAAACGCGGCCGGGGCGGACGCCGCCCATTCGCCGCGCTCGTCCTCCACGGCCACCTGCCACGAATACCGCGACGCCGGCTTGAGCGGTTCGCCGCCATAGCGGATGCCGACGGACCTGCCGTCCGCCACTTCGCCGGAGTCCCAGACACGCCGCCCGCCGGGGCCGCCTTCGAAGACCTGTATGCGGTATGCCTTCTGGCTGGCGCCGCGCCGCGCCGTCTCCATGCGCCATGCGAACGACGGCGCCGGGCCTCTGTCGCCCGGCTCCGCGAGGTGGTCCACGGAGAGACCGGCCACGGTTCTTCCCGGGGCGCGGGCGGCGGCGTCTGCGGCGGACGGGACGAATGCGCCGAGCGAAAACATCGCCGCGGACGCAAGCAAGGCACGGGGTATTGTCATTGTCTGGTCTCCATTGTGTGCAAAGGGTGCGGGCGGCGTCCATGAACCGACGCTACAGCGCGCGCAGTTCGCCGGGAGCGAGGCGCACCGTCGTGCATGGCGCGTCGGCGCTCCGCCGCACCGCGGCCTCCTGCGAGAGATGCGCTTCCGTGTTCAACAGATAAACCGTGCCGTCGGGATATACGCTCCAGCGGACGGTGTCGGCGCATTCCACCTTCGGCCACACGTCGGCGCCGACGGCCTCCAGCGCTTTCGCCATCAGGAAGGAATAGAGTTTGCGCACGCCGAAAGCGCCCGGGGAATCGAGCGACGCGAGAAAGACGACGCGCCCTTTGCCCAGCTCGTTCACGAAGCCGACGCCCTTGCATTCGTCCAGATGCTTTTCCACGAAGTTGTCGGACGCGACGACGAACGGCACGGCGGTGGTCGTCTCCAGGCCGGGCAGGTCGAAGCCGCCCTCTATGAAGTCCGGATCCCAGACGTTGGTCAGCGGCTGGAAGCGCCAGCCGGGCCCGGGGTTCTTCACAAACTTCAGGCCGTGCGGCAGATGCCACTTCTTCGCCGCGTCGATCCGCACGCCAGCGAGTTCAGACCAGTCGCCGCCGTTGTAAGGCACGAAAGCTCCGGCGGGGTCGTCCTGCGCCGCGAGGTGGCTGGCCGCGAGCATCAGCGTCCCGCCGCCCTTCACGTAATCGACCAGCTTGCGGTAGAGCGCATCGTCCATCGTGTTGCGCCCGAGGAAGAAAAGGAGCCTGTATTTCGCGAACTCTCCGGCGGGCGCGTCGAAAGGCAGGATGCCCGCCGCGCCCAGAGGCGGATTCCCCGAAAAGTCGGCGTCGCCCCAGCTGTCGCGCTCCTGCCAGCCGCGACGGCGGTAAAGCCCGTCGAAGAGCCGCCAGGCCGTGCGGTCGGCCTCCGTCACGCGGAATGCGTCGTTGGTCCGCTGCCCGAAAAGATGGGTCTGGAATATCCCGACGTAGCCGTCGAAGCGCCCCTGTATCGCGCCGACCGCCGCGAGCGGATAGCCGTCGGCGCGCGGATGAGCCTTGCACCAGGCCGTGAAACCGGCAAGCGTCTTGCGGTAGCGCACGGCCACCGGGTCGTCGTGCCCGAAGTCGCGGCCGTGGCTCGCCAGGCCCATCAGGCCGTGCTCGTTGTAGATCGGGTCCGCGCCGCGCAGCCATGCGTGGTACAGGGAGGTGCGCCAGCGCGCTTCCCACAGGCCGTCGCTCTGCATTCCGCCATACCAGTCCATCGCCATGTCGGCTCCGAAGCTCCTGCGTCCGAACGCCTCCGACGCCGTCTTGACCCCGGCGTAGGCGCGCTCCAGTTCGTCGGAATACACCACTTCGAGATCGACGCGGTCGTATCCGGCGCGGAGAAGATACGGCGAGAAGCCGAACGCGCATTCTATGGAGAAGTATGGCGGCGGCAGACCGGCGGCCTTCGCCTGCTCGAGGTCGGCCCGCGCCTGTCCGCACGTCGCGGCGTAGGCCTGCGCGAGCGAATTGCCGCCGCGGGGGATGCGCGGCGACGGCGCGCCATGGTACATCGCGTTCTTGGGATGCCAGTAGAACATGAGCCCGCCAGACTCGCTGTAGTGCTGCGTGCCGGCGCACACGTCGGCGTATTCGCCTAGCGCGGCGAGGATGGCGTCCTTCTGCGGCGCATACTCCTTCTTCCAGTCGCCGCTCCAGCGGTTGAACATCTCGTCCATCGTGAATGTGCAGCCGTGTCTGCGGCAGTGCTCGCCGACGGCCCGCACCTTATCGGCAATCCATTTGCCGTGAAAGAGATTGAGAAGTGTGCCGCACCCGTCGCGCGTGAGCGTCTCGGCGGTGGATACGCCGAAGCCGCCCTCGGCGATGGAGCCGGTCTGCACCACGTGCGCGCCGGACGCCGGGTTCTTCTTCGTGGCGAGGCACGAAGGGTGGATCGTCGGCTCGCTGCGTGGGCGCTCCTCGCGGGTCCAGCCGCCGTTTGCGTCCTGGCGGTAAAGCCACGGATACGGCGCGACCGGCATGTCGATGCCGCCGACGCGCCACTTGACGTCCAGCCTTTCCGGCGCGACGCCCTCTTCGCACCATGCGACGAGCATATCCTTCACCTGGCGGCCGGACGGCGAACCGGTCATGATCCGCCCGCGGCCGCCGCCGTGCGCGCAGCCTGGTATGCAGAAAAGCCGCATGAAGCGCGAGACGTCGGCGAGTCCGCCGTTGTCCCTGCACACGCGCTCGTAGTAATCGACTATCGGCCCTGGAGGGATCGTCTGGTCTTCCCACCCGGCAGTCATGATTATCTTGCCGCCGCGCGCCGCGAACGCGGCCAGATCCGTCGAGCAGGCGTTGAGCTCCGGCGCCGCCTCCCTGAGATACATGTCCACCTGCTCGAAGCCGACATCCTTCCAGCGCGACTGCGGAAAGCCCTTGCCCGCGAGGAAGTGCGGCATGGAAAGGAGGCTGCCCCAATTGTAGTTGGCGCCGTGGTCGGTGCCTGGGGCGAAGCCGGTGAAGTAGCATCGCCCGTCGTGGATGAGCGGCACATACAGCGCCTTGAGGCGCGCGGGCCTGTCGCCTTCGGCGAGCGCAGGGCGCTTCGCCCCGGCGAGGGCGATGAAGCCGTCGATTTCTTCCTCCGTGAAACGTCCGTCCGCGATGACATGGCCCGCGTAAGGCTTCGGGTCTGTCTTCGCCCTGAACTCTATGGCGGCGGCGGCAAGCGCCGCGAAGTCTTCCTTCGTGAAGACGGCCCGCCCGTCGTCGTCGTGCGTCTGCCGCCAGAGATGCCACAGCGCGATTTCGCTCACCGCCGCGCTGTTGTCGGGCAGGGCGGCTATTATGCCGTCGTAGTCGCCCGGGAAACGGATCGCCTCGCTCATGCCCTGGCGCCCGCCGGTCGAACCGCCGTTGAAATAGGCGTGGCGGGCGGGAGCGCCGTAGAAAGCCTCGACGATGCGCTTGCCGTAAACCGTCATCAGGTGCGTCGCTCGCCAGTTGAAGTCCCGCAGGGAGGCCTCCGACCACGGCAGGGATTTGTCGAGGTATTTCTTGCTCGCGACCGTTGTGCCCAGATCGGTCGTCGCGGCGGCCGTGCCCATCGCGACGTATGCGTCAAGGTCCGGGAGGGAGCCGGCGCGGCCGCTGTTGCCCTGGCCCCAGAACCGGCCGTCCCATCTGCCGGGCAGGGGCAGCACGGCGCGGCACTTTATGTCGCTGCCGCGCTCCGGCGCGAGCGTGAACTCTACGCGCACGAACGCGTCTGTCGCCGAAACGTCCTCCTTCACCTCCGCCCGCCACGCCTCCAGCGGGTCCTTGCCCTTCGGGTCGGACTTCTGGCGGAGCGAGACTTCGGTGACGGCGCACGTGGCGTCCGCCACCGCCCTTATGCGCGCGAACTCCGCGTCGAACGGACCGGCGCAGGCCAACCACGCGGCGGAAAGCCACGCCGCCAGAAAAGCACACCTCATTCCGCCTCCTTTGCGTACGGCTGCGTCCATGCGGTGTGGTGCGCAGGATGCAGGCAGCGCTCGCGCTTGAACTTGGTCGGGGCGTCCGTCTCGACTCTGGCGCGGACGTAGAGGTCGTCAGCCGCGAGCGTGTAGGACGCCTCGAGCCGCCGGCCCCTTTTCCCCTCTACGAGCCTGACCGTCGCGCCTATGCGCTCGTCGTAGATCGGCACCTTGCGCGAACGGTTCATGTGTTCGGCCGTGGCGGGAATATCCACGTAGCGCACGGGATCGAGCCGCGAGCCCTTCTTCGTGGCGATGAAGCGTATCTTGCACGCCACGCCCTCTATCGCCGGGACCGACACCGTGAGCGTTCCCGTCTCGCGATCGAACAGGACGTCTTCGAGGTCCAACTGGGACGCCGCGTAGAATCTGCCGGCGCGGATCGCCGCGAACAGCGCCTCCTGGGTGAGCGACTCGGAAAGCACCATTATGTACGCGTCGCCGAACGCCGCGAACTCCAGGCCCGTGCCCGGATAGAAGTGCGAGTCGTCGCACCCGAAACCGTAAAGCGGCTGCTGGCCGTGCGTCATGCGGTAGGCGAGCACGGCGTCCCAGAGATGGTCGCAATACCATTCGCCGTCCAGTTCGTCCGGCACCGGCCATTCGGAACCGTTGTTGCACACCTCGAAGTAGCGGACCTCCGGGTTCTCGATCAAGTCCTTCGCGAACACGTCGTAGAAGAGCCAGTTCGGATGGTTCACCATGCAAATGCAGTCGCGCCCGCGCTTCTTGGCGAGCGCCTCGCTCATCTCGCGCGTCTCGCGGATGATGGACGAGACGGTGTGCTTCGGACAGCCCTCGATGAGCTTCGCCTTCTTCGCGCGCTCGATGATGTCGTCTATGCCGATCACGTTCATGTGCATCGCGTGCGTGACGCCGGTCGCCTTGGCGTCGGTCGTAATTTCCACGCCCGGCAGCAAAAGGAACTTCTCCGGCTCGTCGAACCGCTCCTTGAGCTCCTGATACGTCGCGAGGCGCACTTGGGTCCGCCCGTCCCGCTCGCGGACGTCGCCCCGCCCGAAGCGCTCGACATACGCCTTGAAGCAGTCGGGATGCACCGCCTTTGGCGGCCAGCCTTTCTCCGTGCCGTCGCCTACCGGCATCCACTTGTCGGGGTCGTCCTGGAAGCGGTTGTGGTCAGAGATGGCTATGAAGTCGTAGCCGGCGTCTTTGTAGGCGGCGACGGCCTGTTCCGGCAGGGCGCGCCCGTCGGACCAGTGGGTGTGCATGTGCAGCATTCCGCGATACCAGCGCATTCCGCCGCGGGCGCTCCACTCGGCGCCAAGCAGGGCGCCGCCGTGCGCGCCGAAGGAGTTCGCCGGGCGCACACTGAACCTCACCGGCCTGTCCATCGGCAGTTCGTGCCGGGCGAACACGCACGAGGAAGGTTCCTTCTCGAAATCTTCGCTCCAGTACGCCCTGGACGAGAACACCCGCCGGACGAGCTTGAAACCTTCCGCGCTGGCGGCGACCTCGTAGTCGAACGCGCGCGGACGTCCGGCGCGCGAATGCGCCGGCGGAAAGGCGACGACGACCTGCGCCGTCTCCTCCTTGGCGCGGTTCCTGCCCACGCGCCCCGAGACGGCCACGGCGGCCCCCTCAGGAAATTCCGGCGCGGAGGAATACGGTCTGCGCTCTTCGGCGGAGCACGACCCGTCTGGGCACGGCAGAGGTATCGTCCAGTCGTCGCCCATGGGCGCGTCGTGACGGATGTCCCGCCGCTCTATCTCAATTCGATCGTCGCCGACCGTCATGAAAAGCGCCTGGTTGGACGAAGTGCAGTCCACCCTGTCCATCTGCTGCGGGCGGGCCTTGTCCGCCTTGTTCCCGGGCGAGAACGAGTTTTCGCGTCCGCCGCGCGTGCAGCAGTAGCTTGTGGACGGCACGTGCAGCGCGGTGTATTCGCCCTGCCAGAGATTCAAGTCGTCGGCGCAGTTGCGGTGGGCGTGGCCGAAGAAGGCTATCGCGTTCGGGTGCCTTGCGAGCGCCTTGTGGTTGGCGTCGTTCGCCAGGCTCTTGGGATCCCACTCCGGCAGAGTGCCGTGCACCGGCCTGTGCATCGAGACGAACAGCGGCCTGGACGGATCGTCGTCCGCCGCGTCGAGCGCTTCCGCGAGCCCCGGTATCGCCGTGCCGCTGGCCATGTTGCGCGGATGGTGCGCCAGCACGAACGTGTATCCCTTCACCTTCTTCACCTGGATCGGCGCCCACTTTTCGTGGAACAGCCTTTCCCATACCGCCGCGACGTCCTCGTCCACCAGCGCGTGGTTGGGCGCGTCGGGATCCTTCGAAGACGACTTCGCCCACGGATACTTGTGCGCAAAGCCGCCCAGGTCGTGGTCGCCGAGATGGAAGAGCTGCTCTATCGACCGGCCGTCGGAGCGCTTCCCGCCTGGGAACACCCTGTGCCATATCTCGGCGGCGTATTCCAGCTCCGCCACGAGTCCGCAGTCCGCGATGTCGCCGCACAGCAGCACCGCGTCGGCCTTTCGCGCGTCGAACCAGCGCAGTGCCTTCTCGAAGTAGATGTCGCCGTGCATTGAGTCGTTCTGTACGAGGATATGCACGTCCGAAACCACTCCGACCTTGAGCCTGTCGCCGCCGGATCTCCGCGGCAGGCATCCCGACGCCGCGAAAGCCGCCGCCGCGGCCGCCCCGCCAAGAAACGCCCTGCGGGAAAGCGAAGGCCCGGCGATTTGCATATCGTGTCCCTCGATGTATTTCATAATCAGCGCGGCATCTGCTTCTTGAACCATATGTATTTTGAGATGTCGTCTATCTTGCCGCCTTTCAGCTCGGCGAACCTGACGAGCACTTGCGAAACGATCGGGGAATCCTTGTCCCAGTTGTTGTTGAGCGTCAGCGCCCAGGCGAAGCGCACGGCGCCGTCGCGCCCGCCAGGGACGACGTCCACGCCGTGAGTCCAGCCGAAGCGGTGCTTGGCCACGACGTTGAAGTCCTTGTCGTACACGATGAAGTTCGGCGTCCCGGCCGCCTCGTCCGACGTATAGTAGCAGGAGTAGATGTAGGTGCCGTCAGTCGTGATATTCTGCGCGCCGCAGATCGACTCCTCGCCGTGATCGACGAGGAACGGCTCGCCTATCGGCTCCAGCGTCTCGGCGTCGAACCTGCCGTAGTAGTTGGAGTGCCCCTGGTCGGAGCCGCCCCAGTCCTTCATGCCCATGCCGAGGATGATCACGCCGTCGAGGCACGTTATGCCGTCGGCCGCGTTCTGCCACTCAGGCATCCGCCGCTCCTTGACCAGCTCCAGCGTCTCGGCGTCATACACCCGTATGGCGGTGCAGCCCTTCTCGCCCTTCTTCGCCGCCGGCTCCCACGCGCCCACATACACGCGGCCGTTCCAGTGGCAGATGTCGCCGCCGTGCGGCACGGCC
Source organism: uncultured Verrucomicrobiota bacterium (assembly GCA_946615875.1). GTDB lineage: Bacteria > Verrucomicrobiota > Kiritimatiellia > RFP12 > UBA1067 > UBA1067. The sequence continues at coordinate 10,031 of CAMOIK010000076.1, forward strand.
TCGACGCGCTTCAGGAACCGCCCCCTCCAGTCGGTCTTCACTACCTGGTTGTGGAAGGAGAAGAAGAACGCGTTGGACGTCGCGC
>CAMOIK010000077.1 GCA_946615875.1 uncultured Verrucomicrobiota bacterium
TTTGCCATGGGTTCGGGGGCAGGCGAAAACGCCCTCCTCGCCGCCGCGTCAAGGCGACGGCGAAAAGGCAAATAGCGTCGCCGGGATCACGCCGGACCCAGACGGGACTTGAAATCGGCGTATGAGAACTCGCGAAGGACGCGGATGCGGCCGTTCTTTGCGCGGAGCGCGATGGACGGCAGCGGGATGCCGTTGAAAGTGTTGTTCTTGACGAAGGAGTATATGGCCATGTCGCGCAGGACGAGGACGTCGCCTTGCTTGAGGCGGCGCGCGAAGGAGTAGTCGCCTATGACGTCGCCCGCCAGGCACGTGGGGCCGCCGAGCCTGTATGTGCGGCGCTTCTCGCCGGGGGCGCCCGCGCCGACGATCGAGGGACGGTATGGCATGGCCAGCACGTCCGGCATATGGCACTCCGCGGAGGCGTCGAGTATCGCCACGGGAATGTCGTAGTCCAGGACTTCGCGAACGGTGGTGACGAGAGTCCCGGCGTCCAGCGCCACGGCCTCGCCCGGCTCCAGATAGACTTCGAGCCACGGATGGCGGCGGCGGAAGTCCTTCAAGATGCGCACGAGCAGCGCGACGTCGTAGCCGCGCCTGGTGATGTGGTGGCCTCCGCCGAAGTTCACCCATTTCATGCGGGGCAGGAATTCCCCGAAAAGGCGCTCGAAATGCGCCAGCGTGCGCTGCAGCACGTCCGCGCCCTGCTCGCACATCGAATGGAAGTGGAGGCCCTCCAGACCTTCCAGGTCGGCGGCGCAAAGGCGGTCTCGCGGCACGCCCAACCGAGAACCGGGCGCGCACGGGTTGTATATCTCGTGCTCGACCTCGCTGTATCCGGGATTGACGCGCAGCCCCGCCGACGGCAGACGCGGAAAACCGCGAAATCGCCGCCACTGCGCGACGGAGTTGAAGATCACGTGATCGCACCACTTCACGATCGAGCGCATTTCCTGCTCGGTGAAGGCAGGGTTGAAGACGTGGTTCTCGCGCCCGGGCATCTCCTCGTGCGCCAGCCGCGCCTCGTGCTCGCCGCTGGCGGTGGTGCCGTCCAGATAGCGGGCGATGAGCGGATACAGCGGGAAGCACGAGAACGCCTTCTGCGCCAGCAGTATCTTCACTCCGGCGCGGCGGCGGACGCCCGCGAGGATCTTGAGGTTGCGCTCGAACTTGGCTTCGTCGAGCAGGTAGCAGGGCGTCTTCATGGCCTCGGCACGCAGACGTTTCCGCTAGGGGACCATGACCGGGTCGAAATCCTCCTTCCACGGCAGCCCCTGCGCGTTGAGCTCGGCCATGAACGGGTCGGGGTCGAACTCCTCGCAGGTGTGGACGCCCGGCAGACGCCAGCGGCCCTCGAGGAACATCTTCGCGCCGATCATCGCGGGCACGCCAGTGGTGTAGCTTATTGCCTGGGAGCCGACTTCGCGGTAGCACTCCTGGTGGTCGCAGATGTTGTAGATGTAGCAGCGCGCCTTCTTGCCGTCCTTGACGCCCTCGAAGATGCAGCCGATGTTGGTCTTGCCCTTCGTGCGCGGCCCGAGCGAAGCGGGATCGGGAAGGAGCGCCTTGAGAAACTGTATCGGCACGATGTCCACGCCGTTGAACCTCACGGGGTCGATGCGCGTCATGCCGACGTTCTCCAGGCACTTGAGGTGCGTGAGGTAGCTCTGCCCGAAGGTCATGAAGAAACGGATGCGCCGTATGCCCTTGAGATTGCAGCCGAGCGACTCCAGCTCCTCGTGGTGCAGGAGATACATGTCCTTGGGACCGACGCCCTCAAAGTCGTAGGTGCGCTTTATGGCCATCGGCGCGGTCTCGACCCAGTATCCCTTGGCGAACGCCTTGCGGTTCTCGACGGGGACTTCCGGGGAGTCCGCGGCGGGGTCCGCCACCCAGTAGCTGCCCTTGGCCGCCACTTCGCGGATGTTGATCTCCGGATTGAAGTTGGTCGCGAACGGGTAGCCGTGGTCGCCGCCGTTGCAGTCGAGGATGTCGAGGGTGTGTATCTCGTCGAAGTGGTGCTTCTGCGCGTAGGCGGAGAAGACCTGCGTCACGCCTGGGTCGAAGCCGCACCCGAGGATCGCCGTCAGCCCCGCCTTCTCGAAACGCTCGCGATACGCCCACTGCCACGAATATTCGAAGTGCGCGTCGTCCGGCGGCTCGTAGTTGGCCGTGTCGAGATACGAGACGCCGGCCTCCAGGCAGGCGTCCATGATGGCCAGGTCCTGGTATGGCAGGGCGATGTTCATCACGAGGTCAGGGCGGTAGTCGCGTATCATCGCCGCCGTCGCCGCCACGTCCATCGCGTCCAGCCGCGCCGTGGAGAAGGCGGTGCGCCCGCACCCGGCCCGCCCGCCGAAGCCGCGCTTGGCGATGTCGGCGGCGATCGCATCGCAACGCTCCTTCGTGCGGGATGCAATCAGCACCTCGGCGAACACGTCCGGGTTCTGCGCCATCTTCGCGGCCGCCACGCCGGCGACGCCGCCGGCCCCTATCAGCATCACTCTTGCCATCTTGCTCCTTTCCCGTTTCGCTTGACGCGCATATTATACCATATTTCCAGGGGAATGAGGCGGCGGATGGATGCGCCTGCCAACCCTTTGCCATCCGCCGCCACGTCCTCCGGGAAATATGGTATAATATGCATCCATGGAAAAAAAAGGAGACGGGGAAACAGTGCGACGCGGCAGCGGGCGGAAGAGAGCGCTCATATACTTCACCCATTTTGCGGCATCGATAGGGGGGAGCGAATATCTGCCGCTGCTCGTCATCGCGTCGCTTCAGCGCCGAGGCGTGGATGTGACGCTCGCTCTCAACTGGCGCTCGGAGATCGAATGCGCCTCGCGCCTGGCCGGCGTGCCGATCGACATGGACGCCCTCAAGGTCGTCCTCGTGAAGCCCAAGAGCGCCCTCCTGCGGAAGATCGACGCCTCCTATCCGTTCTGCAGGACTCGCAGGCTGAAGCGGCTCGCCAAGGACGCCGACATCTGCATATCCTGCGCCAACATGGTGGATTTCGGCAAAAGCGCGCACCACTTCGTCTTCCTGCTGAGGCATTTCGGCGACAATGCGTTCAACGACTACTTCATGAAAGCACCGCCGCTGACGGGGCTGGCGCTGGCGAAGCGCCGTCTGCGCACCTTCGTCGCGGAGCGTTTCCTGCGCCCGCTGCTCGGCTTCCGCTCGTCGCGCTCCCTGCTCGCAGACCCGCGCGAGCACATATACCCGAACTCCCTCTACGTCGAAAAGACGATGCGCGACTTCTACGGGCCGTTCACCAGCGAGGTCTTCTACCCGCCCACCGTCTTCGAGTTCGGGGCGGCCGCGACGGAGCGCGACGCTCTCGCCGTCGTGTGCCTGAGCCGCATAATCCCCGAAAAGCGAGTGCTCGAGATCGTGGAGGCGGTGGAGATGGCCCGCGCAAAAAGCGGACTCGCCCTGCGACTGCGCATCGGCGGCCAGCTCGAACCGCCCACCGCCTACACGGCCGCGGTGCGCAAGTGCGCCGAGGAACGCGACTGGGTGGAGCTCGCGGGCGCGCTATACGGCGCCGACAAGGAGAAGTTCCTGCTCTCCGCGTCGTTCGCAATGCACGCCGAGCGCGACGAAGCCTTCGGCATATCGGTCGTCGAATACCTCAAAGCCGGCCTCGTCCCGGTCGTCCCGGACGGCGGAGGGGCGCGCGAAATCGTGGACAACCCGGACCTCACCTTCTCCACCACGGAGGACGCGGCGAACATCATCGCGCGCCTCGCCACCGACGCCGCGTTCGCCGCCAGGCAGCGCGAACGATGCCGCGAACGCGCACTGCGCTTCTCCCGCGACGAATACATGCGCCGCCAGGAGGAGCTGCTGGACAGGATCCTGGGCGCAGGAGGGGCCGCCGCCAATGCATAGCCCGAAGTTCACCATAGCCCTCGCGGGCTACAACTGCGCGCCTTTCCTCGCCAAATCCCTGGGCTCCATCGCCGCACAGACGTTCCGCGATTTCGAAGCCATCCTCTACGTCGAGGAATCCACCGACGACTCGTTGGCCATTTGCAGGGATTTCGCCGCGCGCGACAGCCGCGCCACGGTGGTCTCGCGCCCGAAAAGCGGCGCCGTATCCGCCACCAGGAACTATGCGATAGCCAACGCCGCCGGCGAATTCCTCGTGTTCCTCGACGGCGACGACTGGCTGGCTCCGGACGCGCTCGAGAAGATCGCCTCGCGCCTGGCCGCATCGCCCGACCTCGATCTGCTCGCCTTCGCCGCCGTCACCACCGAAAGCGAAGACCCGTCGCCCGCCGACGTCAGGCGGCTTTCCAACTTCTCCGCCGCCGACGCGCGCGGAACTTTCAGCGGGAAGGACGCGCTGCGCAGGGCGAAGCACGGCGGACAGTTCCACAACTTCACGCCGATGGCCGCATACCGCACGTCGTTCCTGCGCTCTCGCCGCCTGATGCAGTCCGAAGGGTTCATCATGGAGGATCTGGGCTGGACGCCGAGGGTGTGGTTCTGCGCCGGGAAGATGGCGTATCTCGACGAGACGCTCTACACGTACCGCCGCAGGGCCGGCTCGATCACCACGCAGGGTTCGCCGAAGATACTCTTCCACTTGGCCTGGCAGATACGCACGCTGCTCGATTTCGTCGCCTCGGAGGACGTGCCGCCGGACATAATGCGGATATGGGCCAACCAGTGGCTTGCCATACTATTCTGGTTCATGTTCCATCCGATCACGTCGCGGAAGTTCTCCGACGCCGACCGCCGCAGGGCGTTGGCAGACTTGATCGAGGGCGACGGACTGCCGAGGCTGCGCCGCCTCGTCGCCATGGCGTCGGCCACGCGCCGCCTGGCGTTCCCGCTCGTCCTGCTCGCGGCGAAAGGATGGGTGTTCCCGGCGAGGTTCTTCTTCCGCCGGCTCTACTACCCGCTCTGCTCCCGGACGAGGCGCTGAAACGCCGCGCCCAAGACCGCTAGTCCTCGAAACCGAGCACGCTGCGCATCGTGTAGATGCGCGGGGCGCGGCCGCGAGCCCACTTGAGCGCGGCCAGCGCGCCGGCGGCGAACGCCTCGCGGGACTGCGCGCGATGGGTCAGCTCGACGCGCTCCACGTCTCCGGCGAACATCACCGTGTGGTCGCCGACGACCGAGCCCCCGCGCAGCGCGTGTATCGCGATCTCGCCACGCGGCCGCTCCCCCACGTCGCCCTTGCGCCCGTAAACCGCGCACGAATCGAGATCCGCGCCCCTGCCTTCCGCCGCCGCCCTGGCGAGCATCAACGCCGTGCCCGAGGGCGCGTCCTTCTTGTGCCGGTGGTGCATCTCCACCACCTCGATGTCGTAGGCCGCGCCAAGCGCGGAGGAGGCCCTCTTCACCAGTTCTAGCAGCAGGTTCACGCCGAGCGAGTAGTTGCCGCTCTGCACCACGGGTATCTGCCTGGCGGCGGCATCCACCGCCGCCTGTTCGCAGGGCGTCAACCCCGTAGTGCCAATGACGTATGGAATTCCCGCCGCCGCCGCCCTGGCGATCGCCGCCGGGACCGCGGTGTGGTGCGAGAAGTCCACCACGCCCTCGGTCTCCGGACGCCACTCGCGGTCGTAGCCATCCGCCACGTCCACGCGCGAAACGACTTCGAGACAGGCCCCGGGCGCCATATCCGAAAGCATCCTGCCCATGCGCCCGGCCGCGCCGAGAATCGCAATCTTCATCATCGTGTTCCTCCGTTCGCCTTGGCCAGCTTCTTCAGCTTCGACGCGCATTGCAGCCGCTCCACCGCCGTCATGCGGTCTATGTAGAGTATGCCGTCCAGATGGTCGATCTCGTGCTGGATGGCGCGCGCGAGGAAGCCGCGCGCGGTGATGATCTGCGCCTGGCCGTCCTCGTCCACATACTGGCACGTGACCTGCGCGGCGCGGACGAGCGAGCCGCCGACCTTCGGGAAACTCAGGCACCCTTCCTTGTCCAACTGCGAGCCTTCGCGGGAGATTATCTCCGGGTTGAAGAGGCGCAGCGGCATCTGTATAGGGGCGTTGAAGGCGCGGTCTTCGTCGTTCTCGCACTTCGGCGGTATGTCGATCACGCACAGCCTCTCGAGCCGCCCGACCTGCTCGGCCGCCAGCCCCACGCCGCCGGCCGCGTCCATCGTCTCCAGCATGTCGTCGGAAAGGCGGCGGAGTTCGTCGGTGACGATGGCGACGTTCTGCGCCTTTTCGCGCAGAACCTTTTCGCCGTACTTGTAAACCTTCAGTATCATCGCTGTCTGTGCCTTGACGTCTGCAATCTGCCGACCATCAGCCCTCACGCCCGCCCGGTGGAGCCGAAGCCACCCTCGCCGCGCTCCGTGGAATCCACTGACGCGACCTCCTCGATGTCAGCCCTGACGACCGAGGCGATCACCAGCTGCGCGATGCGCTCGCCCTTGCGAACCTCGAACGGAGCGTCGCCGTGATTGACCAGCAACACGCCCACCTCGCCGCGATAGCCTGCGTCGATGGTGCCGGGCGAATTGAGGACCGTCACGCCGAACTTGAAAGCGAGGCCGCTGCGCGGCCGCACCTGCGCCTCGGCGTCTGGCGGCAGCTCCATGACCAGCCCCGTTCTGACGAGCGCACGGGCGCCAGGCTGGATAGTCACATCCTCGACACTGCGAACATCCATGCCCGCATCGCCAGGGTGGGCGTATGCGGGCAGGACGGCCTCAGGGCTGATTTTCTTGAATCGGACCGTCATTTGGGACTCCGGCGCCGACCGTCAGACGCGTTGGCGCGTCATTCGGCCGCTTCTTCCTCGTCCACCGCCTCGACCGTTCCGTAGCCGGCGTTGGCCGCCAGCCCCATGCGGGCGAGGTTGGCGTTCTCCCAGCGATCGACCACGACGAGCCTCTGCTCCATGTCCGCCTGCTGGCGGGCGTTGCGCGCGGCCACCATCTCGGCGGCGATGTCGCCCTGGCTGCGAGACTCGCAATAGACCACGAGACCGCGACCGGTGCCGGTGGTGACGAGCGGGGAAAGTTCGCCGGCCTTCAACTTCCTCGCGGCGGAAGCGATCGCAAAAGCGTCCGGGAACGCGCCGCGCTGCACGTCTGCGGGAGTGAAGACGAGGTTGGTGGAAACCGAACCGGACGCCAGGACGGCATCCACGCCGAGCGCGACGACGGCATCGACCTCCGCCTTGAAGGCGTCGGCCTTGAGGTCGCGGAGGACCTGCGCGCCTATCTTGTCCTTGGCTTCCTCGAAGGAGGGAGTGTGTGCGGGGCTGGTCTCGGCGATCTCGAAGAGCCAGACGGCGGTGGCGGAGTTCGCCACATTGTAGCGCTGGTACTCGTCTTCGGGATCGACTTCCGCGACGCGAGCGGCGAAGTCCCTCGCGCCAGGCGCGATAGAAGTGGCATACTGCATGAAGCCCTCGACGCGATTGCCGGAGACGGAGAACCAGTCGCTGACGGCGACGGCGGCGCCATCCTCGGCGGCGATCTTGTCGATGCGCGAGATCGTCTTGTCCTCGCCCTCGGCGGCGTCGGCGTAGGCGCGGCGCTGGAGATCGGTTGATACGCTGTCCACGGCTGCGGCGATGCGCAGTTCGCGCTCGATGTCGGCCTTCACCTCGTCGAGGGCCTTGACGGTCTCGACTCCGTTGGTGTCGGTGGAGGTGTACTTGGCCGTGTTGAGGTCGTAGTAGTCCTGGATGTCCTCGTCCGTGACCTCCTGCTTGGCGAGAAGCTCGGGCGAGGTGGCATCGACCCTTATGTAGCGGATCTTCACCCGTTCGGGCAGGGCGATCTTGGCGGAGTTCGCGTCATACCACTTCCTGACGGCGGCTTCGTCGGCCTTTATGGCGTCGGCCTTGGCCTTGTCCTGCGCAAACCTGGCGACGCGGACGTTGAAGGAGTCGGTCTCGTCGGCGATGCGCACGTCCATCTCCATGGGGGAGGAGAAGACGCCCGCGCCCACGAGGGCGTTGCGCAGTCCGTTGATGGCGAGGTCTCGGCGGAGGGAAAGTTCGTGCCGCTCCGGGGTGAGGCCCTGCTGGGCGAGAACCGTGCGGTAGGTGTCGAAGTCGAACTCGCTGCGCGTCATGTAGGAGAACTGGCCGCGCACCACGTTGCCGAGGACGGCGTCGCTGACGAAGATGCCGGCGGCGTCTGCGACTCGCTTGTCGGCTATGCGCTTCCACGTCTCGAGGTTGATTTCGGCGTCCGTGCGGCCGGAGCGGTCGCGGCCCGCCACATCCTGGCGGAAGCTGTCGAACTCTTTCACGCTGACGCCTTCGCCGCCCAAGACGCCGGCGTCCGACGAGACTGCATCGTCGGAGGAGCGGGAGGAGAAGAGATCTTCGAAACAGAACGCGGCGGAGACGACCACCGCGAAAGCGCCCCACACCCATTTGTTGCGGATGAGCTTGTTGAACTGCAGAATCACCATATCGGTAACTTACTCTTTCTTTGATTGGTTTCGTTATTTGTTTTCTTCGCGAGTTCCCTGCGGTTTGGCGTCAGAACTCGAAATCGTCGTTTGCGCCCGCCTCTGCGGCGCCCGAAGGCTCGGCGGCGTCGCCATCGGCCGCATCGGCGGCGTCGGCCTCTTGCACTTCCACGTCCGTCTCAACTGCTTCGACGTCGGTGGCCTCTGCGGCCTTCTTGGCGGCGTCGTCGGCTGCGGCGACGCTCGCCGGGCCGAGCTCCCCGGTGTTCACTTCGCTGCATCCTTCCGCGAAGGCGCAGCGGTTGCGGAGCGCGCCGGAGGCGTCGAAGGTCATCACGGTGACGCTCATGCGCTCGCCGATGTCAGGGAGAGCGCGGTGGATGCGCACGGCGGTCTTGGGCGAAAGCTTCCATTCGAGAGGCTTCTTCTCGATGCTGGTCTCGCCCGTCGAATAATCTTTGACGCGCTTCTCGCCCTGGTCGAGCAGCACTACGCTGTCGCCACGATTGCCGTAGAGTCCGGTGAACAGCTGGTCTTGCGAAGAACGTATCTTCACTTCGCAAGCGGTCTTGACCTCCGGGAAGCGGAAGTTGCGCCCCTCGATGGCGAGCGAACCCGTCAGGCAGCGTATCTGCGCCACGTCGCCGTCGCCGTTGCGCGTGTAGGCGTAGCGCGAGACTCCCTTCGGGTTCTTGACCTGGAAGCCCGGGGCGGCGATGGAGAACGCGCCGTCGGGCATGTTGCGCGGCAGCTTGACAGTGATTACGCCCGACTGGAGGGTGATGGCGCGCACCTTCTCGCCGAGAGCCTGAGCGCGCGTGCCGAAGGAGGAGGCGTAGCCGGAGATTTCCACGGAGACGTCCTCGCTGTCGCCGAACTCCACCTGGACGCGGCTCGTGGCGTCCGTGGTGCGGAAGGACGAGCCTAGCGGATAGAACTTGCCTTCCTCGACAGGGGTCCACTCCGAGGCGCCCGGCTTGAGGACGTCGGCCTTGCCTTCGAGTCGGTAGCAGAAGGGAAGGGTCTTGAGGAGACGCGTCCCGCCCTTCTTCTCCTTCTTGGGCTTGGCCTCGCCGTCATTGCCGTCGGCGTCGCCGCCGTCGTCGTCGGCCACGAGATCGTCGCCGCCGCCGACCGCCTCAATGGCCTGGTCGTTGCTCTCGTCGCCGCTGACGCCGAAATCGAGGTCGTCCTCCTGCGCGAACGCGCAGAGCGCCGAGACGGCCGCAACCATACAGAAGAGTGACTTCATAAGAGTTGAGAGAGTTGAGAGTGGAGGATGGAAAGTTGAAAGTTGAGAGAGTGCAAACGTCAGCCGCCAGAAGGGTGCGTCGCGAGTCGTCGAAGGCCGGATGCCGGATGCCCAGAACCGTCCGGCCGCACCATGCGCGCCTAGACGCCCGGCCTTCGAACCCCGCGCCGTCAGACCAGATGAGCGCCCTGCGAGGGCTTGATGAGCGAACACACCGGCTCGTCGCCGTATTTCGCCTTGTATTCCTTCGTAATCTGCGCGGCGATCTTGTCGGCCGCCTTTGGATCGACGAGCAGGCAGCAGCTGCCGCCGAAGCCACCGCCGGAAAGGCGCGCGCCATAGACTTCTGGGATGGCCTTGGCGGCATCGACGATGGTGTCGAGCTCGTCGCAGGAGTTCTCGAACCAGTTGCGGCTGGACTCGTGCGAGTCGAACATGAGCG
>CAMOIK010000078.1 GCA_946615875.1 uncultured Verrucomicrobiota bacterium
TCGATTTCGAGATCGGCGAGGCGACGAACAAGGTGACGTCGCTTACGCTTTCCGGTGCGCTCGCCGGCTACTCCTACGGCGTGAACGACGCCTATACCGACGCAAACGGCAACCTGCGCGTGTGGCTGCCCGCGACGGCCGGGGCGGCGTTCATCGCCAAGGTTGTGATGCAAAGTGGCGAAACGTACTATTTCGCGTTCGACATCGACGACAAGGGCAAGGTGACGACGCGCGGCTACATGGTGGCCAACAACGAAGTCGTGCCCAGCGACAAGGACTACTCCGGCAACGGCTGGACCTACACGCACTCCACCAGCAACCTGACCCTGACATCCGCGAGCGCCAGCGTCCATGGCTGTTCAACCAACGGCGAATACCGCATCGTGGTGCCTGCGACCAGCGACACCTCCGAGCTGGAGTTCAAGAAGCTCACGCTGGTCACGCTGAAGAAAGGCGGCGCCACGGACGACTGCTCCGCCGTGGAGCTGCGGCGCGACGTGACGCTGACCCTGGTCGACGAGAACGTCGTCGGCGCGAAAGGGCAGTATTGCGCCGGGGTCGAAGTGGATGCGAGCGCCACGCTTGCCGTCAAGGGCGATGGTTCGCTGGCGGCGACTGGCGGAAAGAACGCGGCGGGCATCGGTTCGCGGCTCGGCAATACGACGCCCGGCAAAATCAGGATCGAGGCAGGCGTCGTCGTGGCGCAGGGCGGCGAGAAGGCGGCTGGCATCGGCGGCGCCGCGTCCTCCAAGCTGGACAAGTTGGACAACATAGTGGTCGCCGGCGGCCGCGTCAAGGCGACGGGCGGGAAGAGCGCGGCGGGCATCGGCGCAGGCTACGGCAACAATGTCACGCTGGCGCCTGGCGCCGTGCGCATCGCCGGCGGCACGGTGGCGGCGCATGGTGACGACACGCCGAGGGCGCCGGGCGGGATGAGCGGCTCCGGCAGCTGGTCGGACCTCGTGCACAGCGCCGGCAACACGCTTACGGTGACGGGGCCGGGCGAGCTGGACGATTTCGTGGTGACCGGCGGCAGCGTGGTGGCCGGCAACCGCAAGGTGTCGCCGCGCCCGGTGAACGCCGCCACGAACGTGCTCTACTGCGTGCTGTTCTCCAATCTCACGGCGAACGCGAGCGTCAGCATCAAGAATTCCTACGGCGGCATCCCGGAGGACTATTCGCTTGACGGCATTTTCACCGACGACACCGGCTGCGTCTGCCTGTGGTTGGCGCCGACGAACCGCACCCGCGTCATCGCCTTGAACGGAAAATACTTCGCGACGCCATATCCGTACACGAACTCCGTTCCGCGCAGAGTGTACGAAGCGGACGTGTTCTTCGACGGCGCAAACGGAAGCGACACGCCGCCGGACCAGATCGACATCGACGGCGAAACGCGCTACTTGCTCACGATACCGTATCCACTTGCAAACACCGCCGTGACGTTGGCAGGGCTTGGCGTCCCTAGCGTCTCCGACGGACAGACGACGGATGCAAGCGGGAGGATATTCGTTTACGTGCCGGACGGCGACTATTCGTTCACGACCGGGCCTTACCATTACATCGCAACGGTCGCCGGCGCCCCGGCGACGGCGCAATGCCTGACAGGCGTCTATGTGGACGGCGTGGAGGCCGGGACGTTCGCCGGTTCCAGCTGGCGCTACGGCGCCGAGAGCAACGTCCTCGATGTCACGGGCGCCGTGACGATATCGGGCACGAACACAGTGGGCGGCGTGGCGGTCAAACTCATGGACGGCGCGGCGGCTACGTTCTCGAATCTCGCGCTGGCCGCGTCTGCGGAATACGCCGCAGCCGTGCGAGTGGCGGACGGAGCTTCCGCCGCAATCTCGCTTTCCGGCGAAAACTCCGTCACCTCGGGCGGCAAGGCGTCCGGCGTGCAGGTTGCGAAAGCGGCGACGCTGACGATTTCCGGCGACGGTTCGCTTTCGGCGACAGGCGGCGCATACGGCGGCGCCGGCATCGGATGCGCATACGGCCGTGCCGGCGGCAAAGTGAAGATAACCGGCGGCTCTGTGACGGCCACGGGCGGCGAATACGGCGCGGGCATCGGCGGCGCCCGTTTTGGCAACGGCAACACCGTCGAAATCTCCGGCGGCCACGTCACGGCCACGGGCGGCCACTTCGCCGCCGGCATCGGTTCCGGCGACCAGGTGTCCCAGAACACGGCGACATCCGACAAAGTCGTCGTGTCCGGCGGCATCGTGCGCGCGGCGGGCGGCGCGAAAGCCGCCGCGATCGGTTGCAGCGACTACGGTTCGTGCGGCTCGATCGAAATCTCCGGCGGCACGGTTCTGCCTTGCGGCGGCGGCGTTCTCCGCATCGGTTCGGGCGAAACCAGCTACTCCTCCGCCGCATCCGTGAAAATCACGGGGGGATCCGTCGCCACGTCACGCGACATTGTAAATCCCTCGCCGGAGAACGCATCCGGCGAAAGCGTATATTGCGTGAAGTTGAGTGGATTCGATCCGGAAAGCGCCGCCCAAATCGAGTTGATGTCCGTATTTGCCGGGTACGGGATGAACGACGTCTGCGCAGACGCCTCGGGCAACGTGTATCTCTGGCTGCCGGAGGGCAACGGTTTCGCAAAGATAAGAAGCGATTTCTACCGCGTCTCCGTCGGCTATTCGGGGGCGACGGTCGTGCCGTGGAATCCCACGCTTGCCGTGAACGGAACGGACGTGACGGCGCTTTCCGGCGAAGGCTGGACGCTCGACACGGGGACGATGGCGGTGCGTCTTTCCGGCGCAGGGCCGTTCGAGCTGTCTGGCGACGGCGACGGCATCGGCGTGTCGGCGGACAATTCCTGCGAAGTCGTTTTAGGCGGAGCGACGCTTGACACGAACATCGGCGGCATGGCGGCGCTGGCCATTGCGGACGGCAAGACGGTGCGCGTAGTGCTGTCCGGCGAGAACAGGCTTTCCGGAGGCAGCGACAGCGCCGGGCTTGAAGTTCCCGAAAGCGCGTCGCTCGTTATCGGCGGCGGCGGGAAGCTTGTGGCGAAAGGCGGCGACGGCGGCGCCGGCATCGGCGGAGGACGGTACGGTTCAAGCGGCGCGATCACCGTCGAAACAGGCGTTGTCGAGGCGCAGGGCGGATTCCGCGGCGCCGGCATCGGCGGCGGCGAAGGCGAAGAGTCCGGCGGTGGAACCGGGACGGTGACAATCGACGGCGGGTGCGTAACGGCGACCGGCGGATACCTCGGCGCCGGAATCGGCGGCGGCTATTTCGGCATGGGCAAGGTGACGATATCGGGCGGCGAAGTGACTGCGACGGGCGGGGAGAACGGCTCCGGCGTCGGCAGCGGCAGCGGAAGCATCTCGCAGGCCATTTCCGCAGGCTGGGTGCGCATCACCGGCGGCATCGTGGTGGCGCAGGGCAGGAAGTACGGATTCGGCATCGGCGGCGGACAATACACGAAGGATGTTTCCGTCGAGATTTCCGGCGGGACGGTGTCGGCGTCCGGCGTCGAGGTGAAGGCGATAGGCTGCGCGAGAAGCGGCAATCCGTCCGGCACCGTCCTCTTCACCGGCGGCTCCATCGCAGTGGCGTCGGGCGATGTCGCGCCCGCCGCGTCAAACGCGACGGAACGCGTCTGGCGCGTGACGATGGACGGTTTCGCGCCCGGTGCCAAAGTTTCCGTCACCCGCGACGGCTACGGCACGTCCGGCATCTACGCCGACGGCGACGGCAAAGTCCATCTCTGGCTTCCCAACGGCGAACAATGCTTCTTTGTAGATGGGGAGCCGTTCCGCGCGATCGTCTCGGACGCGGACGCCAATGCGGCTCCGTGGAGCACGGGATTTTTCGTCAATGGCATCGATGCCGCATATCTCGGCGGCGACGGATGGAACTACGCCGCGCACACGCTGACGCTCTCCGGGGCCGGGCCGTTCACGCTTTCCGGCACGCTTTCAGGAGCGGCCGTCGATGTGACGGCCAGCTGTTCCGTCGTGCTTTCCAACGCCGTCGTCAAATCCAAGGGCTCAGGGACGGGCAAGGCCGCCATCGGCATCGGCTCCGGCGCCGTCGTCGAAATGACGCTGGCCGGCGACAATTCCGTCACGGCGGGCGAATACTACGGTGCGGGAATCGCCGTTCCCTCCGGCGCCGAATTGCGGATTGGCGGCGAAGGTTCGCTCGCCGCCACCGGCGCGGACTATGCCGCCGGCATAGGAGGAAACTACAGACAGGGAGTCGGGACTGTCGCGATCTGCGGCGGAACGGTCGCGGCGGTTGGCGGAAACCAAGCCGCCGGCATAGGCAGCGGAAGCGAAGGAAGCGGAGGCGCTGTCGCGATCTGCGGCGGCACGGTCATGGCGACGGGAGGACTTACCGGCGGATGCGGCATTGGCGGCGGATGGGAGAGCGGCGGCATGACGGTGACTATTTCCGGCGGCGACGTGACGGCGACGGTCAAAAGTTCGTTCGCCCCCGGAATCGGAGCCGGCGATCGAGGCTCCATGACGCCCGCAACGCATGACACGGTGGTCGTTTCCGGCGGCAGGGTCCGCGTCACGGGCGGATCGAATGCGGCGGACATCGGGAACAGTGACGGAGGAATATGCGGTGCGATTACGATTGTAGGCGGCACCGTCCTCAGGACGAACGGAGGCGATCTGCGCATCGGCGGCGTCAAGACGGAGCGTCCTGCGGAATCCGTTGCGATAACCGGCGGTTCCGTCGCATCCGCCACGGGAAGCATGCTCCCGGCCGCGACGAATGCCGTCGGCGTCGTCGTCCACCGCGTGACGGTAGAGGGCTTCGAAGCGAACGCGGCGGTCGAGGGACTCGCGAGGCTTGACGGCTACGGCATGTCCGGCGTCCGTGCCGACGGCGCCGGAAAGGTCTATCTCTGGCTCCCGGACGGACGGCACGCCTTCGTCATCGGCGGACGGCCGATGCTCGCAACCGTATCCGGCGCCGACACCGTAGCCAGCTTATTGCCGATGTCCGGCGTGAGCGTAAACGGAACGGACATCGCATTCATCTCCGGCGACGGCTGGAGCTACGATTACGAAGGCACGCTGACGCTCTCCGGCCCCGGGCCGTTCACGCTCTCCGGCAGCACGAACTCGCTTGGCGTCAAAGCGACGGCGGACTGCGACGTGACCCTGGACGGCTTTTCGACTACGGCGAAAGGAGCGGCGTTCAAAGTGACGGCGGGTGCGTCCGCCGCGATTACGCTTTCCGGCGCAAACGCGCTTGCAAGCGGCAGCGACAGCGCCGGGCTGCAGGTCGAAGGCGGCGCGGCGGTGACGCTTCGCGGCACGGGCTCGCTTTCGGCGACCGGTGGCTCTTGGGGGGCGGGCATCGGCGGCGGCGTATACGGCAGCGTCGGCGCCATAGCCATCGAAGGCGGCGAGATTACGGCGCAAGGCGGCTCTTCAAGCGCGGGCATCGGCGGCGGCTACAAAGGTTCTGGCGGGACGATCACGATTTCCGGCGGCACGGTGACGGCGACGGGCGTGAATTACGGCGCGGGCATCGGCGGAGGCTACGAGGGTGCCGGCGGGACGATCGCGATTTCCGGCGGCACTGTGACGGCGACGGGCGGCTCTGGATGGGGCAAGGGCGGCGCAGGCATCGGCGGAGGTTACATCGGCTTCGGCGGAAGCATCACTATTTCCGGCGGCACTGTGACGGCGACGGGCGGCACGGACGGTGCAGGCATCGGTGGCGGCAAGACGGGCGAATCCGGCGTGATCCTGATTTCCGGCGGAATCGTAAGGGCCGCGAGCGGCGGCGGCGCCGATATCGGCGACGGCGACAATCCCAGCCGCTACGGCAATACGATTTCGGTTTCAATCACTGGCGGCACGGTCATCCCGGCGCACGGCGCGTCCGGCTACGCCATCGGACATGCGTCGGGCGGTGCGTCGTACCCGCCGAAAGTCACCATCTCGGGCGGCTCTGTCGCAGCGGCCGCGGCAACGGTCAAACCCGCACCGGTGGACCCGGCCAATGCCGCAGTATTCCGCGTCGAGGTCGATGTCGGCGCCGCAAATCGCAAGGTGCAATTCGCGGGGCTGGAGAACTACGGCACCGACGACATCTGGTCCGACGAAACCGGCAAGGTGTATCTGTGGCTGCCGGCGGGGGCGGGCACGCCCACGCCCATCCTGCTGGCGGCGCGCGCGGGCAGGACGCTCGGCGCCGCCGGAGATGCGACGTATCGCTTCCTGGCGAACGGCCGCCGCGTGACGGCCGTCGTCGCCGACGACGGCGGGACGGAGACGGCGAGCGAGCGGCTGCCCGCCGAGGCGTTCACGGTCAATTCGTTCGCCGTGGATGGCGGCGTGCTGGAGGTCAACGTGTCGGCGAGCCCGGATACGTGGCTGTCGGGTTTCGTGGAGAACGTCGTCATCCGCTCGGCGGCGACGCTCCCAGTCCCCGATACGGACGAGGCGGTCGTGGATTTGACCGGCGCGGAGGTGCGTTTGGAGGAAGACGGCAGCGTCACGTACGTCGTGGAACTGCCGACGGCGCAGGACGGCGGCTATGGCGCACGGCGGTTCTTCACGTTCGGGGAGCGGAAATAGCATGGCGCCGACGGAGCGGCCGCCGTGCTTTCCAGCATGAAGCAATGACAACACTACGACACAGCCGGGTCGCGCCGCACGTGGCGGAACTGCCGAAGAGCGGCATACGCAAGTTCTTCGACATCGTGGCGCAGTCCCGCGACATCGTATCGCTCGGCGTCGGCGAACCCGACTTCGACACGCCGTGGCACATATCCCGCGCGGCGGTGACATGCCTGGAGAACGGCGGCACCCACTACACGTCGAACCTCGGCACGCCGGAACTGCGCCAGGCGATCTGCCGCTACCTCGCCAGGCGCTTCGGCGCGGAGTTCGCGTGGCAGAGCGAGGTGCTGGCGACGGTGGGCGTGTCGGAAGCCATAGACCTGGCGATACGCGCGCTGTGCTCGCCCGGCGACGAGGTGCTCTACCACGAGCCGTGCTTCGTATCCTACGCCGCCACCATACGCCTGGCCCACGCCGTGCCGGTGCCGGTGGAGACGCGCGCGGAGGAGGAGTTCCGCCTGACCGTCGCGGCGCTGGAGCGGCGCGTGACGCCGCGCACCAAGGCGCTGCTGCTGAACTTCCCGTGCAATCCCACCGGCGCCACGCTCGAGCGCGCCGACATGGCGGAGATACTCGGCTTCTGCGAGCGCCACGACATGATCCTGCTCGCCGACGAAGTCTATTCCGAGCTGAACTACGCGGCCGCCGCGTCCGGCGACGGTGCGGAAGCCGAGAAGCTGCCGTCGTTCGCCGCGTTCCCGGAGCATCGCGACCGCGTGGTGCTGCTGAACGGCTTCTCGAAGTCGTGGGCGATGACGGGCTACCGCCTGGGCTACGCCTGCGGGCCGGAGGACATAATCGACGCGATGATGAAGATCCACCAGTACGGCATAATGTCGGCGCCGACGCTGGCGCAGGCGGCCGGCGTGGAGGCGATGGACTTCGGGGACGCCGACGTGGCCAGGATGCGCCGCGAATACATGAGGCGGCGCGATTTCCTGGTGGGCGCGCTCAATTCGCTGGGGCTGCGCACGATCATGCCGAAGGGGGCCTTCTACATCTTCCCGGACGTCCGTTCCACCGGGATGTCGAGCGAGGAGTTCGCGCTGACGCTGCTGAAGAAGCACGGCGTGGCGTGCGTGCCAGGCGGCGCGTTCGGTCGCTGCGGCGAGGGCTACGTGCGCATGAGCTACGCCACGAGTCTAGAAAAGATAAGGATTGCCGTTGAGCGAATCGCCGCCATGCTCCGCGCCTGAGGTCGTAGAAGGCACGATAAAGTCCGTCGTTTTCCACAACGACGAGAACGGCTACACGGTGCTCCGCCTCGAGTTGCCGCGCGAGTTCGAGCTGCGCGCGCCGCGCGAGGCGATGGTGGTGGGCAAGGCGCAGACCGCGTGGGAAGGGGAGGAGGTCCGCGCCGAGGGCCGTTGGGTGACCGACAAGGAATACGGGCGCCAGTTCAAGGCGGACAAGATAGAGTGCGTGGCCCCGAAGAGCATCGTCGGCATAGAGCGCTATCTGGCCTCCGGCATGATCAAGGGCATAGGCAAGGTGCTGGCCAGGCGCATCGTCAAGACGTTCGGCGAAGACACGCTGAACGTGCTCAACCACCAGTCGGCCAGGCTCGCCGAGGTCCCCAAGCTGGGCGCGGCCAAGATAAGGCAGATACGCGAAGGGTGGCATGCGAACGAGACGATGCGCGAGAACATGATCTTCGGCCAAACCTACGGCATCTCCATCGCGCGCATGGCGCGCATCGTCAAGACCTACGGCCCGGACGCCATCGCCGTGATAAAGGCCGACCCCTACCGTCTTTGCAGGGAGATATGGGGCATCGGGTTCGCCACGGCGGACAGGATAGCGCTGAACGTCGGCATCCCCAAGGATTCCCCGCTCAGGGCCAGGGCGTCCATCGCGTTCACCCTGGAGCGCGAGGCGGAGGACGGCGGGCACTGCTGGACATACGAGAACGACCTGCTGCTGCGCGCCCACGAGCTGACCGAAATCTCCATCGAAGTGCTGGGCGCCGCGCTGGAGGTGGAGATACGCGAAGGGAGGGTGGTCGTCGAAGCCCCGTCCGCGCCACGCCCGGACCCCGCCCCCAAAACCCCGCCTCCCGCCTCCCAATCTCCGAACCCCGAACTCCGGAACACGAAACCCGGGGCCCAGACCCCGCCGCGCAAGATATACCTGAAGTCGCTGTGGTGGGCGGAAAAGAACGTGGCGGAGAGCGTCAGGGCGATTTTGCGCACTCCGGCGAAGTTCCGGCCGATCGCGGCTTCGAAAGCGGTGGAGTGGTGGGAGGCGAAGGCGGGCTTCACGCTCGCGAGCCGCCAGGAGTCCGCGCTGGAAAAGTGCCTCGGCAACAAGTTCTCGATAATCACCGGCGGACCGGGCGTGGGCAAGACCACGATCATCCGCGCACTGGTGGAGATATACGGCGCGAGGGGCCTGGGGGTGGTCCTCGCCGCGCCAACGGGGAGGGCGGCAAAGCGCATGGCGGAGTCCGTGGGCGCCCCCGCCCAGACCATCCACAGGCTGTTGAAGTGGAACCCGGTCACCGGCAAGTTCACGCACGACGCCGCCAACCCGCTGGCGGGCGACGTCTTCGTTTTCGACGAGACTTCGATGATCGACATCCGCCTGGCGGCGGATCTGCTGGCCGCCCTGCCCCCTGCGGCCTTCGTCGTATGGGTGGGCGACACCGACCAGCTGCCGTCGGTGGGGCCGGGCAGCGTGCTGGGCGACTTGATCGCCTCCGGCGCGGTCGCCTTCACGCGCCTCGACCAGATATTCCGCCAGAAGGGGACGGGGCTTATTGTCGTCAATGCCCACCACGTCAATGCCGGCGAACCCCTGGAAATCAGCCATTCGGATGACAGCGACTTCTATTTCGCACGGATACGCGACCCCGCGGAGTGCGTGAAACGGGCGATAGAGTTCATGAAGACGCGCATTCCGCGCAAGTTCGGCATGAATCCGCTGGAAGACGTGCAGGTGCTGGTGCCGATGCGCAAGAACACTCTGGGCGCCGACAACCTGAACTTCGAGATTCAACGCGCCCTCAACCCTGTCGGCGACCATGTGGAGCGCGGCGGCGTTGTCTTCCGCGTGGGCGACCGCGTGATGCAGCTGCGCAACAACTACGACAAGGACGTCTTCAACGGCGACATAGGCTTCGTGAAGGCGGCCGACCACGACGAACGCTCGCTCGTGGTCGTCTTCGACGGCCGCCCGGTCCGCTACGATGCCGCCGACCTCGACGAGCTTGTCCTGGCCTACGCCACCACCATTCACAAGTCGCAAGGCTCGGAATACCCTGCCGCAATCGTCATCGTCCACACCCAGCACTACGTGATGCTCCAGCGCAATCTGCTATATACCGCAATCACTCGCGGCAAAAAGCTCGTTTTGCTGATGGGCGTCCCCTACGCCGTCGATAGGGCGATCGCAACAAACACCGTGCGAGAACGCCGCACCTCCCTCGCAGACCGCCTGGCC
>CAMOIK010000079.1 GCA_946615875.1 uncultured Verrucomicrobiota bacterium
CCAGCACCAGAATCTTTTTAGACCAGCACCAGAATCTTTTTAGACCAGCACCAAAGCAACAAATGGTGCGCACCATTTCCAAAGGTTCACTGATGGTTAAGGCAAAGTGCACTGATATGTTTCCTATCTACTTCGGATCGCCGTGGATGCGCCTTCAAACTGAATCGCCATGCGGCGGATTTTCTCGTGCGGGGCTACGGCAGGTCTTTGGCGTCGATCATGATCTCGTTGCCGATGCGCTTCGCGTAGTTGCCGCCGACGTCCTCGGACGAAAGCTCGAAGGCCTTGACCATGTCGTCAAAGATGTCCGTGAGCGCGGCGCGCTTGCCGTCGTCCTCCGGCATCATGCTGTCGATGATGTACGCGATATTGTCGAAGAGCTTGTTTACGCCCGCGCCGTCGAAGACTTTCTCGGCGACGAGGATTTCCGCCTGCGCGTCGAGGCCAGCCGACCGCAGCCTCTCGACGGCGGATTTGATGATGGTCTTCTGCGCTACGGTGAGATTCTCCTTGCGGATGCCTTCGGCCTCCTTCGGCGTGAAGAACGACGCGAAGAGCGATGCGCCGTGCTTTATGGACTCTATGACGTCGCCGGCCTTGTAGGAGCGCGTCTTCATGTCCTTGCCCATCGCGTCCGCCTTCGCCGACGGATGGAAATGCGCCGTCGAGCAGAAGATGCCGAACGTCTCGCATTTGAGGAAGAGGCGGCGGCCAGGCCCGCTCGCGCCCCTTCCGGCGCTCATGTTCGCCGTGTCCGGGATGGTGAAATAGTGGAACGTTCGCATGCCGTTGAGGAGTCCGCCGGCGCCCGTCGGCACGTCGTAGCCGCGCGGCATGTTGAGGTGTCCGTCGACCTTGAGGGACTGGTAGGGCTTGGCGTGCGTCGATGTGCGCAGATAGACGTCCTGCGCCTTGTCCAGCCAACGGGCTATGTGCCCGTCCTCGTCCTGGATGGAGAACGAGCCGCGATACATGAACTCGCCTTTCGAGAGCGCCGCCGCGTGGACGGCGTAGGTGAGCGCGACGATGTTCTCGCGCGTCGGCTTGAAGAGGTTTGGCCTGCCGGACATGAGAGCGCCCAGGACCTCGAAGCCTCGGCGCATCTGCGCCGACAGCAAGGCGCGCAGTTCGCCGACGTTGCGGGGGCGGTGCAGAGACGATCGCTCGGAGATCAGCGCCTCGTAGTGGATTTTCGGCAGCTTGAAGACCTTGCCGCCGACAGGCACGTCGAGTTCGGCGGGCAAATCCTTCGCATCCATCAGCGGACGCGGGTCGGCGCGAGGCGGAGCGTATGGCGCCGGCTTGTACATCTTCGCCTCGGCGATGCCGTCGCCGCCGGTCTTGCGCGCCATGTATTCCTCGGGGTGCGTCAGCTTCTGGACGTTCTCTTCGCTGAACACGGCGAAGAAACGCTCGGCTTTGTCGAGCGGCACGGAGATGCGGGTGACGCCGAGGGCGTCTGTCATGAAGACGTTGGAAAGGTCGATGCCGGCGTTCTTCGCCATGCTCTCGAGCATGTCGAGCGTCTGGCGCGACATTTTCGCCTCGGAGTGGAAGACGATGTTGCCGTGCTGCACGAAGGCCTTCCACGGCACGCGCGTCTCCGGAACCACTTCGAGATGCCGGAGCGCGACCTTGCCGCGCTTGCTCACCCACGTCGTGGGCGAAGTCAGTTTTTCGAGGTTCGCGACGGTCTCGACGGCGTTCTTCTGGATTTCCGGTCCTTCGTCGGCGAGGTCGTCGTAGAGGTCGAGCTGCGCGCCCATCGTGTCGAAAAGCTTCTCCATCGACTCGTCGAACTCCGCCTCCTTGGCGTCGATTTCGGCGACTATCTTCTTGCGCAGCGTCTTTTCTGCGTCGGAGACGCCCTTCTCTTCGGGATTGAAGGCTGCGCGGTAGCTATCGAAGAGCTTCTTGAACTTCCCTGACTGGGCGAGCTCGCGCATATGCAGCACGCCCTCAAGCTTGGCGAAGCGCGTATCGTCGTCGAATACGGAGAAATTGTTGAAGCGCGGCTTGGAGCTTCTGCCGTAGGTGTCCTTGAAGGAAAGGTCGTCGGAGATCTGCAGGTATTTGCCGTTGCCCTCCAGGGAGTGGCCCGGGTCGATTGCGAAGAACTTCCCGCCGATGAAGCCCTTGTTCTGTCCGCGCTTGCCCACGCCGTCGCGGTCGGCGGTGACGAGGAAGAAAGCCTTGTACCTGCCCAGCGCCTCCATCTTCGTGCCCGGGGCGTCCTGCGGCGGCACGACGCGCCCGTCCTTCAGCATTCCCGCCTCCATGTCCTTGTAGCCGTCGGCGAACTTGGCGGCGAGCATGATCTTTGGATGCCCGTCGGAATACTGCCCGCGCACGATTTCGAGTTCCTGGGAAGGGACGCCTGCAATGCGCGTCAGGTCGTTCGCCAGCGCCTCGGTGACGGCGCCGGCGGAGATGGTGTCGGCGCTCTGGCGCGACGTGAAGCGGTATATCTGGCCGAGGATCGGCTTGCGTGACGTCAAGATGCGCTCCGGGCGCATGAACGTGCCGGCGCTGGCCGTCTTGCCGGACGAAAACTTGTCGTTCTCGTTGTAGTCCAGCTTGACTATCGCGCGGTCGGTGAAGTGCCTGAAGACCGGCGACCTGGAGTAGAGGGGGTTCTTCTCGCCGATCGACATGAAGGCGTCGCGTATCTGCGCGAAGAGATCCAGCTTGGCCTCTTTCAAGACGCCGTCGGTCCTTTTCGTCGGGGCGCTGAAGCACTTAGCCAGCGCCTCGAGGTCGGCCTTGCCGTGGAACTGGCCTTGCAGCGCTCTGGCGAGGCCGGCCAGGACGGGGTTGGCGGCGCGCCCGCCGCCATCGTCGCCGAGCGCCAGCTTCGCCGCCTCCTCCACGAGGAACGCCGCGACGGCCGACATCGCCGCCGGATGCGCGCGCCCCGCCATCATTATCTGCTCGCGCAGCGCCTTGCCTTCGCATTTCGCCGCGAACGCCGGATCGGCCTTCTTCAATTCTTCGAGCGCGTCGCGGCTTTCGAGGGAGTCGCATGGCGCCATGAAGCCGCGCGTATCCTCGGTCGACCAGTCGTTGCGGTAGATGAAGCCGGGCTCCACGCCGTTCGTCTTCAGCTTTTGGAGCAGCATGGGATGCGTCTCGGAACTGTTGATGCGCATCCCTTCGCCCGCCATCCCCTTGGCGATGTGGTCGGCCACGGACGTCGAAGCGCCGTCCATCACGGTCTCGAGGTTCTTGAGGCCGACTGGATCGGTCGGCTTGAAATCGCTTCTGCGCCCCGCGCCCTTGCCGATGTTCGCGTCGTCCGCGCCGTCCGACCCGCCGAGCCTGGCCTTTTCGGCCGCCGCGGCCGCGACGCCCTTCGCGATGATGCGCGCCGCCAGAGCCGAGATGTCTTCCTTCGTCTTCAGCGCGGCGAGATCGACGCCCTTGAACGTGTCGGCCGCCACGAGTTCGCGCACCCTGTCCCGCTGCGCGGGAGGGAGGCGCAGCATCTTCGGGGACGTGTCGAGCTGGCGGTTGATTTCGTCATCGACGCGTCTCCGGCGTATCGTGGCGAGACTGGAGATCGTCGCCTTAACGTCGCTCGCCCGCAGAGAGAGGTGCATCTCGCTGCGGTGGCCCAGCACCGTGTCGAACGCATTCGCGCCGAATACTCCGTATTCCTTCGCCAGCGCATCCTTGAACGCCGCCATGGTGGCGTCGTTCACGTTCTTCGACTGCGAAAAGACGCGATTCCCCAGTTTCACGGACGCGCCCGCGCCCGTCGCCACCTTCAAATCCCTAGAAGCGAACCAGCTGCCGTCCGCGGCCCGCACGAAACTATCTACGTTCAATGGCAAAGCAAACACCTCCAGCCTTTTCTACACGCCGCCATGCGAAAGGTTGCAGCGTTCACGGGAAAAACCTGAAATCCGGCGCGTGGGCCGGCGCCGGCGCCTCGCCGCCGGCCATCACGCCCTTGACGCGCTCCGCCCACATGTCGCAGAGCTGCAGTATCTTCTCCAGCGTGGACACGAAATCCTCCACGTCGGCCGCCGCCTTCTCGAGGTCGAAGAAGTGGTTGTACACCACCGTCTCCGTCTCGGTCTCCAGCGCAAAATAGCCGCCGCCCGTCAGCCGCCCGAAGAGTCCGCCCGCGAGCAGATCGCGGTAGACGGCCTTGTCGGCGTCGGCCGGGAGCTTCAAGACCTCGATGAAGCACAGCACTTTGCCGGTCGCCTCCACGAACTGGAGATTGACGTTGTACGCGTCATCGACGCGCACGCTCGCCAAGGCGTCCGCGTCGGGCTCCAGCCCTTCCACCCCGGTCAGTTCCCGGACGCTCCTGAGCAACTTGTCGTAGTCTTCTCGCGCAGCCATCTTCCTCCCCGCATTGTTCCTCCGTATTATACCATATTTGGCGGGAAAATGGACGCGCTGCGGCTGAAATTCCGCGCAGCCGCGTTCACGGCCGCTCCACCCTGTTGCCCTCGACGACGATCGCGCCGCACGTCTCCGGGTCGAAGACCACGCCCGGGGCGCGCACGTTAGGCGAGGGGCGGTAGATGTTGTCGATCACCTTGACGTCGCGCGCGCCCGTCAGGAAGAACTGCGAGCGGAAGGGGTTCTCCCTGCGCCTGGGCGTGGGGTCCTCGATGACGTTCCCGCGCACCACCACGTTGCTCACGCTGGAAAGATACGCCGCCACGCCCGTGTTGTCGCGGAAGACGTTGTTTTCTATCAGGATGTCGCGGATGATGGGGTAGTCGGTCGTGTCCGAGGAAGGGTCGGTGCGCAGGTAGATGCCGGCGTATATGGAGCGCTGGCGGTGCGAAGCGTTGCTGCCCGACGGGTTCACGGTGTCGAAGACGTTGCCGCGTATCACCACGTTGCTCACCCCGTAGCCCTCGCTCCAGCTGCGAAGCGTGTAGCCGGTCTCGATCTTCACCGCCCCCATCTCCTGGTGGCGGAAGACGTTGTTCTCCACCGTCACGTCGCGGGCGAGGATGAGGAGCGCGCGGGCGCGGTTGTCGTGGAAGCGGCAGTTGCGCACGATCATGTTGTGCGTGTCGAACGCCCAGTTGAACAGGACGAAGCCGTCCTTCGTCTCTTCGGGGACTTCCTCGGCGAACTCGACGTCGTAGCCGGCCCGCGTGCCGGGGATGCGCCTGGCCTCGACGAGCGTGCCGAAGAAGCCGGTAGGCGAATAGTCGCCGTTGCGGAACTCCACGCGGTCGCCCTTGCGCGCCGCCGCGAGGGCGACGGCGTGCTGCGCGCGGACCGTCCTCGGCCCGGTGCGCCGCGCGAAGGCGGTGTTGTCGTGCATGTTCATTATGTCGTCGGCGCCCAGCGAGAACTCGCAGTTCTCCAGCTTGACGAACCCGCGGCTGTGCCCTATGTGGAAATGGTCGGCGGTGCAGGTGATGACCCGCCGCCTGTCGCCGGCCGGCGGCACTATGTCCACCCGGTCGAACGCGACGTGGTGCGACTTGCCGCCCATGACGAAGGCGTGTCCCGGCGTGGATAGCACCGTGACGTTCTCCAGCTTCAGGTGCTCTACGTCGTCGAAGCAGAAGCCGTTGTAGTGGTAGTAGTAGTGCTGGAGACGGTAGAGCTGGCCGGGGGCGATGCCGTTCGGCGCGGCCTCCACGCGCACGGTGCGTCCGTCGAGCCAGGTCCTCTTGACGCGGTCCTTCTTCGCCTTCCCCATGTCCAGGTAGCGGGTGATGCCGTCTTCGAGGCCGACGGAGCGCGTTTTCGGGTCGTAGGCGGAAAGGACGACGAGCGCCGCGTCCTTGTCGGGGAAGTCCTCGTAGTCGACGAATTCAAGGTCGAAGGAGCCGTCGCCGGCGCGCACCACCTTGACGATGCTCGCGAGCGGCTCGCGCGACCAGTCCCAGTCGAGCGAGAAGTTCATGAACTTGACGCGGAGGGCGCGGCGCAGCAGCATGAAGGCGCCGCCGTGCCGGTACGACACGAAGACGGAGCCGCCGCCGTCGAAGGTGAAGTCGCTGAAGCCGTCCAGCACGAGCGGGGCGTTGGTGTTGAGCGCGTATCTGCCGCGCTTCAGGACGAGCCGCGACGCGCGCCTGGCCTTGGCGTCGGCGAAGGCCGCGCGGAGCGCCGCGGTGTTGTCGGCGTTCGTTTCGCACACTCCGTAGTCCGCGCAGTCGAGCACCGGGCCCGTGGCGTTGCGCGGGGCGTCCACGTCGAACTCCTCGGCGCCGCGCGGAAGATTCCCGATCGGCGCGGCGCTTTTCGCCGCGCCCTCCTCCGCCGGGACGAATGCGAACGGCTGGCGCTTCTCGATCTTGAGGTCGGCGATTTCCGCCTTGATGCGGTTCCAGCCGTGGAACTGCAGGCGGTAGTCGCCTTCGCCGCCGACATCGAACTTCATCTCGCACTCCCTCCACCCGCCGTCCGTCGGCGCGATCTTCAGCGAGGAGAGGTCCTTCTCGTCGCCGCTCCACCCCTTCGGGCGCACGAGCACGAAGAGGAACGCCTTGTCGCCGTGCGCGGCCACCCGCGCACGGAACGTGACGCGGTAGCGCCCGCCCGCCTCGAAGCCCTCGGCGGTCATCGCGTAGCGCCGCCAGCCGAACTCGCAGGGCGCGGAGGAGCTGTCGATGCAGACCGTGCCGTCGCTTTCAACGCGCGAAGAATCCTGGCACGCGACGCCGGGCCGCTCCGCTCCGCAGACGCGGCCGGCGGCGAACGCGCAGCAAAGCGCGATCGCCGCCGAAGCCGTGCGGACAACATTCAGACGCCTATTCATTTCGCTATCTGAGGATGATCATGAGGCCGTCCAAGTCGAGCGTCATGCGGACGTTGTCTATGAGCGGGCCGAGGTGGTCGTCGGCGCTGCTGTACAAGGTCCTATTGACGGAAAGGCCGTAGCAGGAGATGCCGCCGAGGTCGCGGCGCGAGCGGCGGAAGGGAAGCTTGGAGAACGTGGCGACCGGCGAGGCGGGCGTGGCCGTCGCAAGCGTCGGCTGGTCCGCGCCCATGTCATAGACGGCCACGTCGTATTCGCTGTCGGAGACACGCACCGTGGCGACGAAGCGGTACCAGTGGGTCGGGTCGACGGAGCAGGCCGCGTTCTCGAAAGCACCGCCTCCGGCCAGGTCGCCGCGATACGCCGCGATGGTGGAATTGGTGTAGATGTTGTCCTTCTTGGCCGTCCCCACGTTCCTGAAGCCGAAGCCCGTCGCGATGTTCTTCAGGAAGTAGGTGTCGTCGTCGTTGCGGATGGAGTTCTGGATGTGAGCGTCGCCTGCAAGCCGCAGATAGACGCTGCCGCCTTCGCCTTGCCATCCCTTGGGCGGACGCATGTCGGCCTGCACGGTCAAAGTCCCGGTCTTCACGTTGCGCCCGATGTCGTGCGCCACGAAAGAGTCGGAGCTGTATCTGGCGAACGCGACCGCAGGGTTGGCGGCGTCCGTCGCGAAGACGTCGGCGCCCTCCCAGTTCAGCCGCGTCCAGCCGTCCTGGCCCTCTGGGTTCAGAAACATCGTCCCCGCGAGCTTGGCGACGCGCTCGTCCTGATGGTAGTAGGTGCGCGAGGAGAAGTAGTTTTCGTAGAGCAGAGTTTGCGTTTCCGAACCAGTAGGCATGTGCCACACCTTTATGTTGTCGAAATACACGGGGCAGTAGTATGCTCCAAGAGAGAAACTAGAGACCGAACTTATGTCTTTGAGCCTGGCAATTTCTGAATTTGAATATATCAATGTACCGTCTGCGGTACTGCCGTTAGGATAGGCCTGCCCCTGCTCATATACCTTGAAATCAGTAGTCTTCGCGTCAAGGTCGGCGGTGACGACGATTCTATACCAGTGACCGGGAGAGATTGCCGCCGTCGGCGAAGGATTCTGGCTTCCGCCGGTGGTTACATATGTCGGATTGTTGTTCGTGCCGCGAATGCCTACCGCGGCCCAACGATAATTGTTGGCGGCGGCAGGCGAGGCGTTGTAATAGTCGTCGTTGCCAAGCGTGACCCAGAGAAGACATGATGAAGTCCAAGAAGTCGGCAGTCGCGCATCAACAGCAAAGCGAACCTTTCCAGTGGACAGCGAAGAACCAATCGGATGGGCTAGAAATGCGAACGCATTGTTAGCGCCAGACGAATTAAACCTGAGATATGTGTATTTGTTGCCAGATACGGTTTCTTCTCTTGCATAGGCGTTATCAGTTCCACCAGTGTTGCCGGTGCGTCGCCATCCGTCTAGGCCGGCGCTCTGAACCGCCGAACCGTCTCCCTCTCTAGCGTTGACAAAGATCTTGTTCAGCACATACACCTCGTTCTCGACGCGGCTTGTCAGGAGGCTGTCGGGCGTGTATGAGCCGGACGTAGTCCCACCGAGGTTGCGGCGGCGGCCGGATGTGAAGTCGTTGACATAGCACTCTTCGCCGTTGTGCGCCACGCGGATGTTGTCGAACGCCGCGACGGCGGTCGGTTCCCCGCCTTTAGCATACCCGCCCTCGCTCCAGACCACGCCGAAACCGCCAAGGCCAATGGATGAAACGCTCGTCACGGAATCGTCGGCGAAGGGAAGGTCGTTCGCCGTATAGACGGCCGTCGCCGGCGTGGCGGCGCCGAGCGCGGGGTGCTGGTTCATCTCATACATCGCGAAGCCCCACTTGCGCGCGTCCAGGTCGATCGTCACGACGGCGCGGTGCCAGGCATAGCGAGTGACCGCCTTCTCCGTGGTGCCGGTGTTGGCGTCGTCCTGGTCGGCGTTGTAATAGACCTCGCGGACGCTGGGAGTTTTATCGCTATTAAGCCTCACGCCGACGCTGCCGACAGTGTGCTGGTAAACCTTGTCCTGCGAGACGGACGGCGAATAGAAACTCTCGTCGCCGATCGAGAGAGCCGCGCGGCGGTCGCCGCTGTAAACAGCCCAGCTGCCCGGCGGCAGGAAGTCGAACTGAACCGTGACTACTCCATTGGTAAATGTGTTGCCGAGGCGCTGCTTCACGAAACTCAGCTGCGCATGGTCGCCGTCTTCGTGGCCCAGCGCCACCATGTTGTTCCCGCCATCCGCATATACGCGCGCGTTACCCTTGTTGTTGGCCTGCTGCGACATTATCCAGCCGTCCTGCATAACCTGCCCCTCGGCGGTCGCCGCGAACGGCGCGGCGGAATTGGTGTTCGCGAGCAGCCCCGTCACGTAATCGACGGCGCGCCACTCCGCAGTGGGGACGGGCGACGCGCTTCTCCGCTCGGAGAAGTCGTTCTCGTAGATGGTCTCGCCGAACGAGGCCGCGCCGGCGACGGCGGCGACCAGCCAGACTATGTGCCTTCTCATGGATGTTTCCTTTCTCCAGATTTCATGGACCGGTTTGCGGTGTTCCGTGATCATGTCCATATTATAGCATAAAAGCGGCATCTTCCGCTTGCGTTTCACCGCACCGCAAGTTATGTTTTTCCGCAACCCTCTGGGGTTTACCCGTTTTTTGAGCGTGGAAATGCGCCGCACCCGCATGGATAAAGGCTGAAGTGCGTTTCGGGATGTGGTTTTCGGCGTTTCGCGTCCAAAGCGGCTATCCGTCGTCGGTGTCGAAGAGCTCGGCGAAGCCCGGCAGGAGCTGGATCGCCGGGACCTCTGGAGCTTTGGTGCTGGTCTAAAATGATTTTGGTGCTGGTCTAAAAAGATTCTGGTGCTGGTCTAAAATGATTTTGGTGCTGGTCTAAAATGATTCTGGTGCTGGTCTAAAATGATTTTGGTGCGCACCAAAACTTGCTCTGGTGCGCACCATTTATATTTTTGGTGCGCACCAAAACCTCTGGCGGTGCGCAGGAAGGCCGGCGATTATCGGGAGGGCCGACCTCCGTGTCGGCCATGGCCGGGACAGAG
>CAMOIK010000080.1 GCA_946615875.1 uncultured Verrucomicrobiota bacterium
CATCTTGCATTTTCGCCCCGCAAAGAGCGAAAATATGGTATAATATGTTCTTGATGGGTCTAAATAGGTTAGAGATGTCGCTCGCCGTCGTGCTGGCGCTGTCGCCGGGGGCGTTCGCGGCGCTGGACGCCGTGACGCCCGGCGACCGCATGGCAATGGCTGACCGCCTTTTCGACAGGGGGAATTTCGAGAAGGCGCGTGTGGAGTATGTCGCGTTGAAGGGGTTGGACGGCGTGGCGGAGGACGAGTTGCTGTATCGCCTCGCCGAATGCGACAGGTCGCTCGGCGACAAGGAGTCCGCGCGCGCCGAATACGCCGAGCTCCTCAAGCGCTTTCCTGTGTCGCGCAGGGCCGCGCGGGCCAGGTTGATGCGCTCGCTCTGCGGCAGCGACGAGCAGAAGCGCGCCGAACTGCGCCTGCTCGACTCCGACAGCGTGGAGCCCAGCCTTCGCGCCGTTGCCCTCTACCACCTCGGCGTGCTGGAGAAGGATGCGGATATGCTGGGACGTTGCGCGAAACTCGACCCCAAGGGCCGCTACGCGCCATACGCGAAGTTCCACCGCGCCACGCTCGTCGCCGACGACCCCGATCCGAAGGTGCGCCACCAGGCGATAATCGACCTCAACACCATAATATACGACTCCGACCCGGTGCTCGCGCGCGAGGCGCACTACATGGCCGCGCTGCGCTGCTACTCCGAAAAGCGCTACGACCTCGCCTCCTCGCTCTTCCGCAGATACATGAAGCGCTACAAGGACGACGAGCGGCTGGGGTCGGTGCGGACGATGACCGCCTGGAGCGATTACCTGCGCGGAGCCTACGCCGACGCCGCCGCGCTCTGCTCCGACTCCGAAGGCGACGACGAAGGCTACCTGGCCGCGATGTGCGCATACTCCACAGGCGACCGCGCCTCCGCGCGCGCCGCTCTCTCTCGCTATCTCGAACGCCACCCGGACGGACGCTACCGCAACGCCGCCGAGCTCGCCAAGGCAAGACTCGACTTCGAGGCCGCCGGCAAGGGCGAGGACAGCGCCAAGATCGTGGAGGCGGCAAAGCGCAGCGCCGCGCTCTCGAAAAGCCCGGGCGACTTTCTGCGGCTCGCGTGGGCCTACGAGAAGGCCGGGCTGGACGACGACGCAATCGCCGCATACGACCGCGTCGCCCGCGATTTCCAGGGCTCCGAAGACGCCGCCGCCGCGCTCTTTCGCAAGGCGCTCATCGACATCCGCGCTTCGCGCTGGTCCGCCGCCGAACTCTCGCTTGCGGAAATGCTCGAGAGCGGCAAGGCCGGTTCGCGCCGCGCCGAGGCCCTGTATTGGCGCGGCATGGCGTCGTTCATGCTGGAGCACGAGGCAGAGGGCGCCAAGTGCCTGGCGGAAGCCCTCTCCCTCGGCCTCGAACTCGACCAGGAGCGCGAGGCCCGCCTGATGCTCGCCGATTGGGACTACAAGGAAGACCGCGTCGCCAAGGCCAAGGCCGCATACGCCGAGCTTGTCCGCGAAGGCGCGTGCCGGCGCATGAGCGCCGCCAAGATCCGCCAGGTGGGCGCGTTCCTGCTCTCCCCGGGCCAGGGAGACGGCGAAGACGCAGCCTTTGACGCCGCCGCCGCTTGCGGCCGCGCACTCGTCGAAGCCGCGGATTCCGCAGAGTGGCGCCAGGCGGGCTACATTCTCGAGGCGCAGGCCGAGGAGGCCGCCGGCCACTACACCGCCGCGCTGGAAGCCTACCGCCAGGCATTCACCGGCAACAAAGTCCGCACGAGCGACGCGCCGGAGGCGATGCTCGCGCTCGGCATCCTCGAAGTAAAGCACGGCGACGCCGAACGCGCCGAGGCCACTTTGCGCGAGGCCGTGGCGCTGAACGCCACGGACAACCCGAGGCGCGCCCGCGCGTATCTCTGGCTGGCTAAAAACGCCGAGGCGCGTGGCGACGCGGAGGCGGCGAAAGGATACGCCACCGTCGTAGTCACGCTCTTCGACGACGCCGAACTCGTGGCGGAGGCGCAGAAAATCATTGACAGGAGCTGAGGCGAAGGAAACATGTCAGACCACAGTCCAGATTTGGCCATCGCCGCGCTAGTGCTCTCGCTGCTCGCCCACGCAGGGTTGATGTACTACATGCGCCCGCAGGTCATGGCCCAGGTCGTGCCGCAGGCCCAGCAGCGCATGAGATCGCGCGGGCCCATGACGATGCGCGAACCGCCTCCCTCGCCGGACGCCGTGCAGATAGACGTGATCCGCGACGTGGACGCGCTCAAGGATTCCCCCGCGCCGCGCAGCGACGGGCCGGCTCCGAGCGTCGAGGGCTTCGAGCAGAACGAAAACCTGGCTTCCGCCTTCGCGCCGGAATTTTCCGAGGCCGGGCTGGCCATCCCCGTCCCGTCCGCAGACGACGCACCGCCGCTTTCCGAGCGCTTCAGCGCCCAGATCGGCGGCGACGTCGATGCCACTCCGGTCGCGCCGCTTTCCATGGCCGCCTCCGCGCTCGCCAGCCTCGCAGAAGCCAGGGCCGACGACGAAGACGCCGCTCCGCAAGGCGAAGGGAAGGAAGCCCCGCCGGTCGTCGCCAACGTGTCCGCGCCGCCCGTCCCGAGCTTCGCGCCGCCGGAACCGGTCGCCATCGCGTTTGCCGCGCCGGCCGATGCCGACGACGACATCGCCATGCCTGCGGAGACGGCTGGAGCGGGCGACTTCAAGCCGGAGACGGAAGTGATGGCCAAGGTCGATGAGCGCATGGTCGAGGCGGAAAAGGCCGCCGTGCGAGAGCTGCTGGACGTCAGAGGCGCGAAGGAGCTGGGCTCTTTCATCGGCTTGGAGACGAAGAGCGCGGAGACCAGCGACTGGGTTTACTTCAGGGTGCGCATCTCGCCGGGCGAGGACCTCCCGACAATACCGAAGGATGTCGTCGTGCTGATGGACGCCTCCGGTTCGATCGGCAGGGACCGCCTGAAAAGCTGCCGAGAGGCCGCGCGCCGCATCTTGCGCAGCTGCACGAACACGGGCGACCGCTTCAACCTCGTCGCATTCCGCGACAGGTTCTCCTACGCCTTCAAGGCCTGGCAGGAATGCAGTCGGGACGGCTTCGAGCGCGCCGACGAATGGTTGGACCGGCTCGCCGCGCACGGCAGGACCGACGTCTTCGCCACGATACGCTCCGTCCTGACGCTGCCGCGCGACCCCGAACGACCGCTCATCGCCGTGGTCGTCACCGACGGCGACGCAAATGCCGGCGTCAGCCAGACCGCACAGATACTTTCGCGCTTCACGGCGCTGAACGACGGCCTCGTCTCCGTTTACATGTACGGCGTCAAGGGCTCGGCCAACCGCGAGCTCCTCGACGTCCTCACGCATGGCAACAGGGGCGAGAGCTTCATATACGACGGCGAGCGCGAGCGCGCCGGCGACGGGCTGGAGAAACTCGCGGAGCGTTTCCGCGACCCCGTGCTCAGCGACCTCAGGGTCGTCTTCACGGCCGATACCCGCGCCGACGTATATCCGCGCAGACTCCGTAACCTCTATCGCGGCGAAGACGTCACGTTCGTCGGCCGCGCCCCCAAAGGGACAAAGGAGGTATCCTTCTCGGTGAAGGGCCTTAACGGCTCCGTACCGTATGAAGGTTTCTTCACGGTCCGCCTCGCCGGCGCGGCCATGTTCGACCAGTCAGTCCCGGGCGAATGGTCCGGTGAACATAGCATCGACGAGAAACTAAAGTGAAAAGAAGCAAGACAACAAAGATGGACGCCGTGGTCGTCCTCAGCGGTGGGCAGGACAGCGCTCTGTGCCTGGCGCTCGCCTGCAGGAAGTATGGCGCGAACCGCGTCGCGGCGATAACGTTCGAGTATGGACAGCGCCATGCGGTCGAGACCAAGTATGCGCGCGGCCTGGCGCAGCACTTCGGCATCGGCGAATACAAGGTGGTCAAGCTGCCGTTCTATGCGGAAATCACCGACAACGCGCTGATGAACACCGAGAAGGCCATAACGCGCAGCAGGGGCGCAAGCGCGCCCAATACGCTCGTCGATGGCAGGAACGCGTTCTTTCTGCTGACCGCCGGAGTGTGGGCCAAGGCCCTCGGCGCCACGAAAATCTACATCGGCGTCTCGCAGGCCGACTATTCAGGCTACCCGGATTGCCGCGCTCCGTTCGTCCACGCGCAGCAGCAGATGATGCGTCTGGCGATGGAGTGGCCGTTCGAGATAATAGCCCCGTTCATGAACATGGGCAAGGCCGAGGAGTGGGCGCTGGCCGACAAGCTCGGCATCTTCGACCTCATAGCCGAGAAGACCCTGACGTGCTATCGCGGCATACCGGGGCGCGGTTGCGGCCGTTGCCCGGCGTGCCGGCTGAGGAACGAAGGACTGCGCCAGTTCCTGTCGCGCCGCGCCGGCCAGCAGTAGGATTGCGTCGCCGCGGCCTGGCGAAGGCGCAAAAAACGACCCCCGTCGAACCACTGGTGGCTTCGACGGGGGTCTGCCCTTTCTTGGACAGGGCTTGCATCATTCTCTCTGCTACTTCTTCGCCGTCTTCTTCGCTGCCGGCTTTTTCGCCGCCGGCTTTTTCGCGGCAGGCTTGGCCGCCGGTTTCTTGGCGGGCGCCTTGGCGGCGGCCTTCTTCACGGGCGCCGGCTTCTTCGCGGCAGGCTTGGCCGCCGGTTTCTTGGCGGCTGCCTTGACGGCGGCCTTCTTGACGGGCACCGGCTTGGCGGCTGCCTTCGTCTTGGTTGCGGCTTTCTTCGCCGCAGGCTTCTTTGCGGGCTTTGCCGCTGGTTTCGCGCTCTTTGTCGCCATTACCTCTGACTCCTTTCTTGAGTTTAGGATGCTATCATTGTATCAAACTTCAAGGAGTCATGCAACGGCAAAGACGAAAAAACTGCCGAAAACCGCACTTTTGCTTCCGCGTCTCCGCGTCGCGCGGCGTTTGCCGCGAGCCAGCGGCGCATTTTGCACGCTTGCGCGGCTTTTGCGCCGCCGGAATCGGTCTCAGACTAGCAGCATGTAGAGCGCGGTCCCGGCGAAGATCGACAACAGCCCGTTGCGCGTCGCGAGCTGCAGGACGACCACCGTCGCGCCAGCCGCATACGGCAGAGGAGTGCGCCACTCGAGGGAGGCGAACGAATATACCACGAGGATGGCGATGACGATCGGCGAGAGCCATTTTTCCGCAGCCCTCAGCCAAGGCCGATCTCCGCCGCAGCGTCCGAACGCGATGAAAGGGAATGCGCGGAGCAGGTAGATGACCGCCCATGACGCCGCGAAGATGCCGAGATTGTGCCACATTGTCCTGTAAGGGAATTGCGGAAGGGGATTTCGCGAGGCGCCCGCGCCTCAGCGCGCCGCCTCCTTGCCGCCGCCGGTGGCGAGCAACCGTATCTGGTCGGTGAGTATTGATATGAAAAGCGCCGCCATCACGAATTCGATGCCCTTGTGCGGAATGGGCAGCGTGGAGCCGGCGTATGCGCCGATCGTCGTGCCGGCGAACCAGTATGAGATGTTGAGGGCGGTGAGAATCGCGCAGAAGCGCACATAGTCTTCGCGGTTCTTCAAAGTGCAGCTCGCCTCCAGGGCGTAGTTTTCGTCCGCCAGGCCGAGAATCAGGAAAAGCTTGAGCGGAAGAGAAACGCCCCGCCATCGGTCTATCAGCGAAAATCCGTAGAGCCCGTAGCGGAACGAAATGGCGAGCGCCAGGATGGCCGCAGTGCCGACGGATATTCCTTTGCCCATCCAGTCGCCGATCGCAAACTGCAGAGTGCCGGAAAGGCAGGATGCGCCTATCGCGCCGCTCCAGAGCGCTGGATGCTCCACTCCGCTGCTCGCCGAGAACACCACGCCCGCCGCAAACCCCATTGCGCCATAGCCCATCAGTATGGGCAGCGACGCCTTGAACGCCTTGAGGAAGATGTAATGTTTCCGCGTCATGGCCGCAGCCTCGCTCCCTTCATTTGCATCCCGCGGCGCGCAGGCATTCCGCCAGCCCCATGCCGGCAAGCAGCAGACGCTTCGTCTTGGACGTCTCGCCGCCTTTGAAAGACACGCGAGACTTCGGGATGCCGAATGCTTCGGCCAGGGTCTCTACAAGTTCGCGGTTCGCCTTGCCATCGACTGGCGCTGCTCTGATGCGCACTTTCAGCGCCCCGCCGGTCACTCCGTCGATGCCCGGACGCGACGAGCGCGGCTGTGCGCGCACGTTCACCACCACGCCCTCCGCCGTTTCGCTGAATGCCGCGGAAAGACTCTCTCTCTGGCTATTGCTGTCCATCGGGTCATATTATACCATATTTCGCGCGTCCCGCACACGGGTGCAAATATGGTATAATATGCCGCAAGCCGCGCGACATGGAGGAGCGCGGCGGAAAACAAATGATAATAGACATCCACTCGCACTGCTTCATCCCCGACGCCATAGCGGCGCGCGCAATCGCGGGCATGGCCCGCGTCGTAGATGGCGTTCTCTGGCCGGTTGGCGACGGCTCTCTGCGAAACCAGCTCGACCAGCTCGACCACGACGGCATAGACATGGCGTGCATGCTTCCCATAGCCACCAAGCCTACGCAGCACGACGTGATACTGCGCAACGCGCTCGCCCTGCGCGACGGTTCGATAGATCCGCGAAGCAGACGCAAGATACACCCGTTCATGTCCGCGCACCCGGCCGATCCGGATCTCGACAGGCATCTGGACGAAATACAGGCGCTCGGTTTCCGCGGCGTCAAGGTGCATCCGTACTACCAGGGATATGCGCTGGACGATCCGGAGGTGTGGCCGTTCTTCCGCAAACTGGCCGACCGAGGCTTCGTAGTGGAGTGCCATTGCGGATACGACGTGGGTTATCCGGGCCGTTGCGACGCTTGCGGTCCGCGCGAGATAGCCGCGCTTCTGCGCAATGTGCCGGGACTTGTTTTCATAGCCGCCCACCTGGCCGGATGCGCGGGCTTCCCGCCGCATTCCACCGACGAACTGTTGGAGCTCGGCTGCTACGCCGACACGAGCGCGCTTTCCCGCGACTGGATGAAGGACGAGCAGATGCGAATATTGCGCTCGTGGCCAACGGAAAGATTGCTGTTCGGGACGGACTTCCCGTGGGTGAAGTATGACGAAGCGGTGCGTTGGGTGAGGTCGGTGCGCAAGGAAGAGGATTGGGAAGCCGTCTTCGGCGGCAACGCCAGACGACTGCTTGGACTGTGAGTGGACGCTATGGTGACGGTTGATCTGGAGTCAGAGTCCGGCGGCGACGTCATAGGCATCGACGAAGCTGGCAGGGGGCCGTTGGCTGGACGCGTGTATGCCGCCGCCGTTCACGTTCCGACCGCACTCGCTCGCCAGCTGCTGGACGGCGAATGGAGCGCTATCAACGATTCCAAGAAACTGTCGGCGAAAAAACGCGACGAACTGGAGCGCGTCATCAAGTCCACCCAGGAGTGCGTATGGGCGGTGGCGAGCGCGTCTGCGCAGGAGATCGACGAGCTCAACATCCTCAATGCCACGCATTTGGCCATGCGACGCGCGGCGGTGCAGTGCATCTCAGGCATCACGGCCCGGTGGGGTCGCGGCAATGACGAGGTGTCGCTGTCGGGCAGGCTCTCGATACTCGTGGACGGGCTGCCAGTCAAAGGATTGCCGTGCCCGTCTCGCAGCGTGGTCAAGGGCGACGCAAAGAGCCTGCTCATAGCGGCGGCGTCCATATTGGCGAAGACCGCGCGGGACGCAGACTGCCTGCGGCTGGAGGCGGAATATCCAGGCTACGGATTCGCCAAGCACAAGGGCTACCCGACGGCGGAGCATTGCATGGCGCTGCGCCGCCTTGGCCCGTGTCCGGAGCATAGGAGGTCTTTTGCACCTGTAAAGGAGTGTATATGGCAGCAAAGGTTATGGGAATAGTGAACGTGACGCCCGACTCGTTCTCGGACGGCGGGAAGTACTATCAGCCCGAGGAGGCGGCGAAGAGGGCTCGAAACATGGTCGCGGAGGGAGCCGATTTCATAGATTTCGGCGCCGAATCGACCCGCCCAGGCGCGACGCCGCTTGACTGGCGCGAGGAGTGGGCTCGCCTCAAGGAGGTGGTGGGAGGCGTAGCGGATGAGTTGCGGACGGCGAAGCACGGTCGCGGCACGGCGTTGGTAAGCGTAGATACGTATCACGTTGAGACGGCGGAGAGGGCAATCGCTGCCGGGGCGGGCATGGTCAACTGCGTATATGCCGAGAGTGCGGAAAGAATGATCGCGCTCTGCCGCGAGGCGGGTGCAGAGCTTGTCTTGCCGGCTTCGTGCCTGCCGCTTGTTGTTTCTTTGAATCTAGCAAACCAGACTTACATCGATCCCATGATAGGCTTTGGAACCACGCGGGAGGAAGATTTGGAACTGCTGAAGGGCGTGGACGCTCTGGCGGCGCGGTGGCCGGTCTTGGTGGGCGCGAGCAGAAAAAGGATAGTGCGTAAATTGACCGGAGAAAAGACTACCGGCAAGACGCTTGGCGGCAATATCGCTATCGCGCTGTGGTGCGCCATGGCTGGTGTGTCCATAGTTCGCGTCCATGACGTCAAGGAGACAGTTCAGGCTATCAGGGTGTGGGAGAGTCTGAAAAGGTGATTGGCTGCTGTGCCGGGAACGGCGGCATTCCATGTCTGCGACACGGGAGATAAGAAACACGATACGGAGAGCGAGACGATGAGAATAGCATTCATGAGCGACATTCACGGAGTGCCGTCGGCATTGGAGGCGGCGTTGAAGGCGGCGTCCGTGTTGGGTTACGACCGGCTGGTCTTGCTTGGAGACCTGCTGTATCACGGGCCGCGGAACGGAGTCCCCAGCTTTTATGATCCAGTCAAGGTGGCGCAGATGCTCAACGCACTGAAGGACAAGGTTGTGGCTGTGCGCGGCAATTGCGATGCGGAGGTCGACCAGATGATGTTTGAGTTTCCGATGATGTCGGACTACGCACTGCTGGACGCCGGGAATGAACGTTTCTTCCTCACGCACGGACACCTTTGGAACGAATATCGCCTTCCGCCGCTCGGCATGGGCACCGTGTTGGCGCACGGCCACACGCACGTGCCTGAACTCAAGCGTCTGGAGTGCGGAATGCAGATATTCAACCCTGGTTCTGTCTCGCTTCCAAAGGGCGGCTCGAACAGGTCGTTCGGCTATTTCGACGGCAACCGGCTTTGCCATTATGTGATTTGATGGTGTCGACGGGCTCGTGACTCGTCTTGTCTGGTGGAATCTTCAAGTCTCTAAACCAGTGTTTGGGAAGAGACTCGCTCTGCCTTTC
>CAMOIK010000081.1 GCA_946615875.1 uncultured Verrucomicrobiota bacterium
ACCATGAAAGGCGTCTCGCTTTCCGGGGTGCCGGGCGCCTTGAGTTCGGCGTCCATGAGCGTACGCAGGCGCCGCAGATAGAGGCGGCGGAACTTGGCGGACTGCCAGACGGCCTCGAAGCCGCGGTTGCCTTCGTTCACTCTCGACGTCATCGCGGGCGAAGACCAGCAGCGCACGCGGTTGCCGCCGTAGAAAGGATGGGACTTGAACCAGTCGTTCGTCGCGGTCAGCGTTGCGCCTTCGAACGCGACGTCCTTGTAATACTGGCCGAAGGATATGTTGAAGTCGTAGCCGAGCGGCATCCACGTATCGGTGCCGCGCACGCCCTGCTTCATTTCCGCATTGTCCCAGTAGGCGCAGACGTTCGCCCATACATCGTCCATCTCCTGCGTAATGCGCGCGGACGCGAGGTAGTTGAGCCATGCGGGCAGGTTGAACTTCTCCACCACGAACTTCGTGAGGGCGGCGTTGTCCAGCCCCGTATCGCTTCCGTCCACGTCGCTGCCGACGCGATTGACGCCGTTTTCGTCGAGCTTCTTGCGCAGCTCGTTCTCGAGCACGGAGATGTCCGTCTCGTTCTCGTCGTCCGGAGTCTTTTTCTCGATATCGCCGGCGGTGGTGCCGCTGCCGCTCTTGAGCGTGCCGACGTTCTTGTAGCCGTAGCCGAACTTGTCCAGCCCGTAAACATCCTCGATAAGCTCGTCGGTAAAGCGCTCGGAGTTGAAGGCGAGCTGGAAGAATTCGCCGTTGAGATTGCAGCGCACGGGGAAGTCGAACGGCACGAGGTTGCCCATCTTGCGCCACAGCCAGAACGCGACCATCTGGCGCATCAGGCTGGGATCGGCGAATTCGCTGACGAGCGACGTCTTGCGAATGCCTTCGATCGCCCCGCCGGCAACGGCGTCGGCCATGGAGAGCGGATGCGCCTTGGCGAACCTGAGGCCGTGGCTCTTCTTGGTGAAGTTGCGCGAGGTGTTGCCGCGCAAGTCGATGCGCACGTAGTCGTAGTAGTTGGAAGTGGAGCTGTCGTATATCGCGACGCGCGCCTGATTGGGAACCTTGCTCCTGTCTTGCTTGCTGGCATCGACGTCCATCTGTTCAATGCTTTCCGGCGTCGCGAACATATGCCATGTCGGGAGCGAGGCGCTTTCGAGTTCCGGCGCGGCGACGATCGTGCCGTACCACTCGTAGCCGTCGTCGGGGTTGTTGAAGCTCGGGCTTGTCCACTCGTTGCCGCATGCGTCCGTCGCGATGAACTTCCACTGCAAGAGATGGCCGGACGCGGGAAGATCGTCGGAGGGGATGGTGGCGACGAATGTATCGCCCCAGTCCTTTGCGTCGGTCGTCTTCGTGACGAAATTCACGTCGTTCGTCTTCAACGTCGCGTCGTCGAGATCGGTGCGATAGACGATGCGGATGGCCGCGAGCGCGTCTTCTTGGCGGAACGCGCCGGCCTCGCGCGGATGCATCACGGGGTTGTAGGAGAAGGTGATGGCATAATTTTCGCCAGGCGCGGCGGGCGGCGCCGGGCGCGCGAATTCGCTCGTGCTGTCGTGTTTCTTCTGGTTCTTCAATTCATAGAGCGGGCCGCACGTCGGGCCGATTCTCTTCAGGCCCTCGACAGGCGTGTTGGCGCGTCCGCGCGTCGGTGTGGAGCAGAGCCAGCGCGCCGTCGCCTCGCCTGCCACGGTCTCGCCGACGATGATAGAGCAGCCTTCCGGCACGTCGCTGGGGATTTCGACGGTATCGACAATGCTCTGCACTTCGCCGCCGGGCGCAAAGTAGAGGCGGACGAACGGGAACTTCTTAGGGTTGATCTTCTTGCCCCACACGAGCACGTTGTTCAGCTCCGGGTAGATGGCGGGCGCGCCGTCGAACGTGCCTTCCTCGAAAGCGCTCTCGGCTTCTTCGTCGCTGTTCGGATAGCGCTCGGACGTGTAGAATACGGCGCGCGAATGCGGCGCCACGTAGCGCGTCGGGAAATTCACGCTTCCGTCCGCATCGACCTTCTTGCCGCGATTGATGCGGATGAAGCGGTAGTCCGCGAGGTCGGCCCAGAGGTCCGAAGTGTTCTCGACCTCCACCCAGCCGCTGTCCAGTCCGTTTACATCCATGCCTTCAAGCGCGCCACGATCCTGCGCGTCGGTGGGCTTGGGCATTATCTCCGAAATCCTGATGACGCATTCATGCGTTATTTCGCTCTCGTCGGAAGGCGCGAGCGTCACGCTGCCCGTCTCGATATACGCGGCGAAGGCGGCCTGCCGCCCTTCCTCCGGCACGTCCGCCATGAACGGGAAGGCGGAATAGACCGCCGCCACGCCGTCCGCCGCCGTGTCGAAAATGGCACCGGACTCGGCGAAGTCGCTGTGCACGGCGAACGTCTTCAGCCCGGCGAGAGGATACTTGAGCGTTTGCGAGTTGCCGATGGCGATGTCGCCTCGGATCGAGCTTGACGAGAACACGAGGCTGGTGGAGGCCAGCAGCTGCTCGCCGTCGAGATAGAGGCGCGTGCCGGTGGCGGCGCAGTGCGCAAGCGTCCAGACGTGCGGGCCGGCGGAAAGCTCCAGCGCCTCCGTGCGCTTGTAGTTGTGTGTCGTGGTGTCGCCATAGCCCAGCGACACCGTGCCGTCGCCGTTCGCGTAGGCATAGACGGGGATGAGTTTGCCGTTTTGCCAGACGGGGATGGATGCGATGACGCCCGACTTGCCGTCCGGCAGCTCCGCGAGCACGCTGACGCTGGCCGCGTTGGTCTGCGCCGTGCCCATGTGCTGCACGAGCGGCTCGAACACCGTCCTGTTCGCGGAGATATGGTCGCCGTCCTCGCAGACCGAATCGCGCGCCACGGCGAAACGCCCCGTCGCGAGCGTAGTGGTCATGCGCGAGCGAAGCGGCGCGAGCGCGTCCGCGTCGCCGCTTCTGGCGAGCAGGTCGAAGAGTTCCGCCTTCTGCGCAGTCGAGAGCGAAGCATCGGCAAGCGCGGCGCAGCCTTCGAGACCTGCGAAGGCGCCAAATACCGCGTCTTCCGGCGAGGCGCCGTTCTCGTCGGGCCGATAATGCGTCGCCGCGCCGTAGAACGTGGCGCCGGTCAGTGCGTCGGCGGCGCCGTGCCGGGCGAAGAAGCACGCCGAGCCGGCCATGTTCTTGTTGTACCACTTCAAATCCTTGTTCTGCGCGACCAGCTCGCCGTCGCGGAAAAGCTTCGTGCCTTCCGATTTGTCGTAAGTGACTTTCCATGCGTGGACGCCGGAGACGTTGATGTTCGTCGTGGTGAGCGTGTTGCGGGAACCGGCGGCCGAGCCGTTGTAGGTCATGAGGAACGTGCCGTCGCCGTTGTATTTGACCTGCACCTCGTTGTTGCCCGCGACGCCGAAACCGAAGAGCGTCCCTTGCGCGGTCTCGGGGAACGACGCGAGGACGCAGAACTCGGGATTCTCGTATTCCTTGCCCGCCGCGAGGATGTGGCGGACGCCGTCCGCGCCGATCGTCAGCGAAGCGAAGGCGCGCGGGTCGGCCGTCGTGGCATCGTCCGGGAAGACCCACGTGGCATTCTCTGCGGACTCGGTGCTCGCGACGTGGTTGGTGACGAGCGTGCGGTCGTCGGTCTCGCCCGTCGCGTCGAAGATCTGCATCGCGGCCAGGCCGCTGCGCGCATGGCGTCCGCTGCCGCTGTAGTATATGGAGTGAGTAGCGACGGTGAGCGTCTTGTCGGCGCGGTTGGTTATCACCGGCGTGACGAGCGTGTTCACGCCTTCGGCGAGGGCGTAGGCGGAGTGCGAAGGGCCTGAATTCCCCCAGCGCGACTCGCCGGGCAAGGTGCGGGACTGCGCCATGTCCGCGGTGTAGGATACGCCGTTCACGGTATCGTGGCCGAACGGCATCGCCGCCGTCTCGATCGAATGGTAGAGGACCACGCGGAACTTCTCGTAAGGGACGCCGGAGACAGTGACCACGGGATCAGGCAAACTCTGCTTGTCGTCGATGTAGCCCTGGAGGATGTCGGTCGCCGCAGAGAGGTTGTTGCACTGGTAGGAGCCCCTGGTCTGCGCGATGCTCACGCTGACGCCGTCATGCGTCACCGCCCGGCCGTCCGCATCCACGCCGACGAGATTTTCGGCGAGCGCGTTGTTGTCGGCCTTCAGGTTGTTCCATAGGTTGCCCGGGACCGCATAGGCGCCCAGGCCCACCACCTCCGACGTGTCGAGCGAGCTGCCGTTGGTGAAATTGATGCTTATCGAGGGCGCGCCCGCCGCCGCCGTTCCAGCCAGCGCCAGCGCCACCGCCGCCGTAATGAAACCTCGTCTGCACATTCCTATTTCGCACCTGGTATTCATCGCGTTTTTCCTTTCGGTTGACGCGCACATTATACCATATTTTCAGGTTTCGCGTCAAGAATGCGCGATTTCGTGTCGCGAAACGACCGCCGCCGCCCATATATGCACCCGCCGCCAGTCTATATATTCACCCGCCGCATCTCTATATATTCACTTGCCCCCTCTCTATATATAGACTCGCCCCCTCTCTATATATTCAACCGACGAGGCTTTCAGGACGGGA
The DNA here is from genome assembly GCA_946615875.1 of uncultured Verrucomicrobiota bacterium. Taxonomy (GTDB): domain Bacteria; phylum Verrucomicrobiota; class Kiritimatiellia; order RFP12; family UBA1067; genus UBA1067. Next base: position 4,555 of record CAMOIK010000081.1, read on the forward strand.
GGATATTTATCCGAAGAGCGGACGCTGGGCGGTGCGGCGGTGCGCTACCAGGCGAACTGCACGACCGGGAACGCGCCGCCCGCGCCGAGCCGCGCATAGACCTCGGGTGCGTCGGCGACAGGATGCACCTCGTCCACGAAGCCATCCAGAGACAGCCGCCCGAGCTCTACGAGGCGAAGAAACGCCATAGCGTCGTCGCGGTGCGTGAAATGGCCGGGATACGACTCGCGCTCGGGGCGCGCCCATGTGTGCGCGCCTATCAGCGCGACGCCGCGCCCGTGCACTTTGTGGTAGTAGTCTATCGTGAAGTTGGAGCTGCGCGTGCAGCCGAGAAGCGCGACGCGCCCCATGAACGCTATCGCGTCCAGGACGGAGTCGAGGGCCTCCCCCCTTCCCGTGACCTCTATCGCGACTTTGACGCCGCGCGCCTGCGAGCCTTTGAAAACGGCGCTGTCTCGGTTCGGCGTCATCGACTTGAGCGTCTCGGCGAAGTCTGCGGCAGAGGGATCCAGCGCGAAGTCCGCGCCGAGCCTCAGCGCACGTGCGCGTTTCTCCGCCACGGGATCGGCGGCGAACACTGGCGCGGCGCCCGCGCATCTGAGCAGCATCACCGCGAGCTGCCCCAGCACCCCCTGCCCCATGACGACCGCGCTCTCGCCCATTTCCACCGCGCACTTGCGGATCGCCGCCATCGGAAACGTCGCGATGTGCGCAAGCGCCGCCGCCTCGAACGAAACTCCGTCGGGCAGAAGATAGGCGTTCTCCTCCGGCACGACCACGTATTGCGAGTGGACGGTCCAGCTCATTGCGACGCGATCGCCCGGCTTGAGCGACTTCACGCCCTCGCCGACAGCCTCGACCACGCCCGACGAACTGTAGCCACCCTGCCGGGGCCAGCGCGCCACGCCGTCGTTCGTCAGGATGCTCACGTTCACCTCGCCGACGTAGTTCGCGCGCTCCGTTCCGCTCGAAACGGTCGAGCGGACGAGCCTCACCAGGACTTCTCCCGCCTTCGGCCCCGCGACGGGCCTTGAGACGAGTTCGACCCTGTTTGCTTCTGGGATGACGATGTTAACGCTTGTCATAGCCGCACGCCTCCAATGTAAGTTCGTGAACCTTCAGATCGTGGTCGTACATCTCCGCGGGGTTCGGCCTTTCGCCGCGCACGATCTCGGCGAGCTCCCGCAGCTGGTCCATGTAGCGGTCGGCCTGCACGCCGAGATCGACCGTCCGCCGACCCGCCGCGAACCCTCCGGCCGCCTCCGAGAGAGTCAGGTCGAGCGTGAGACGCTCTCCGTCGAAACGCTCGATCGGACAAAGGTCTATCGTTCCTTTCGTGCCGTCGATCCTGAGTCTCCTGTGCGCAAGGCCGTTCGGCACTCTGCTGCAAGCCCGCACCAGCGCCGTCGCGCCCGGCCACTCCAGAAGCGCGGCGCACCTGTTGAGGCATTCCGGGCCGTCGCCTTTCGCCGCGCCTGTCGCATTCGCCGCGCGGACGCAGTCGCCGTCCATCATCGGCAGGATGAGGTCTATGAGGTGGCAGCCGAGGTTGTAGAGTATGCCGCCCTTGAACGTGCCGACGTAGCGCTGGTAGGAGTCGTCGCCGTAGTCGTGGTTCATGTCGGCCTCCACGTGCACCACGTCGCCCAGCCACCCCTCGCGCACGGCCCTGTGGCAGAACCTCACGCCTGGATTGGCCCGAAACATGTAGCCCATCTGCATCGGCAGGTTCTTCGCGCGGCACATTTCGACGACCTCGCGGTATGGACCCATCGTCTCGCCGCACGGCTTGTCGCAGTGCATCGGCACGCCGCGCTCCGCGTATATGCGCGCGATTTCCATCAGGTCGTTGTTGGCGACCTCTACGAACACGACGTCGATATCCTTGATCGCCAGCGCCTCGGCCTCGCTAACGAGCCTCAGGCCGTCGAGCGGCAGGGAGTCCGACCGGTATGACGGCGTGGTCCTTGCGCGGTCGTCGGCGACGGCCACTATCTCGAAGTCGTCCTTCATCTTGGCGAGCGTCAGCAGCTTGCCCGCCGAATGCTCGTGCTTGAGCCCGTAGAACAACGTGCGAAGAGGTTTCTTCATGGGCTAGTCCCTCGCTCTGTCTTTGTCAAAAAACCATATCAACGCGGGCAGCAGCGTCGCCGCCACGACGAGCGCGAGCCCGAACACCGCGCCGGAACGCATCATGCCGTCATGACTATCTTGCCTCTGTTCTCACCAGCGACCATCATGCGATGGGCCTCGGCGGCCTCGGTTATCGGCAGCACCTTGTGGACGAACGGAGCGAAGAGCCCGCTTTCGAACGCAGGCCACACGTCGCGCACCAGGCCGGATAGTATCTGCGCCTTCTCGGCGCTCGTTCTTGAGCGCAGGGTGGAGCCGATGACGCGCAGGTTCTTGCGCCAGAGGAGGTTCACGTCGAGCGTCGTCTCGTTCCCGGCCATCGAGGCGAGCGATATCCAGCGCCCGCGATAGGGCATGGTCGCGATGCACCGGCCCATGAGAGGGCCGCCGACGGGGTCTATCGCGACATTCGGCGGGTTTCCCGACAAGATCTCCACCAGATCGTCCTTGAACCTGTTGCAGACTACGTCGGCGCCGACGCCCTTGCAGAACTCGCCGTTCTCGTCGCTCGCGACCTGCGCCACGACCTTCGCGCCGAAGACGTGCTTGGCGAGCTGGATGCACGCGATGCCCAGCCCGCCCTCGCCGCCGTTGATGAAGAACGTCTCGCCCCTTTGCAGCTCGCCGACGATCTTGAGGTTGAGGTAGGCCGTGGCGTAAACCTCCGGCACGCCTGCCGCCTGCTCGAACGAAAAGCCCTTCGGCATCGGCATGCACATCCCCTCTGGCACGGCCACGCGCTCGGCGTAGCCGCCGCCGCCGAGCAGGGCGCAAACCGCGTCGCCCGGCTTGAACCTGCCGCCGGCGGGCGCCTCAATGACGACGCCCGCGCATTCGAGGCCGGGCCACTCCGGCCACTCCGGAGGCGGCGCGTAGGCGCCGGCGCGCTGCATTACGTCCGCGCGGTTCAGCGCGCACGCCTTCACCTCCAGAAGCACGTCGAAGTCTCCGCCAAGCCGCGGCTCCCCGACCTCTTTCCATTCGAATGCGCCGTCGGCGCCGATAGTCATTGCTTTCATTTCTTCTCGTCCTTTGATTGAAAAGCCTTTTGCCGGGCGCACGGGCCCTACGCTTTCATGCGCTGGCCGTGGCAGGGCCCGCCCAGCCGCGTCGCGGCGCACCGCATGGCACCCGCCAGCATCATATCTCCTTTTGGCTTCAAGTTCGTCTTCCCTTCCTTCGAGGATGGGAATATTATAGCACGGCCGAGAGAACTCCGGCGACACTGCCGCGCAAAAAAGAGCGGCACTATTGCGAAGGCGCTTGCCGCAGCGCGCATCGGTATGCTATAATAGCGCGCATGGAAACGATACTCTTCTTTCAGACCGGAACGCCCGAGATCGCGCGGAGCAAATTCGCCGGCGTCTGCGCCTGCGCGAAGGCCCGCGACTGGGACGTGAAGCTCGTGGAACGCTTTTCGAGCGGTTTCAGCCTGAAAAAGGCGCTTTCGTTCTGGCGGCCAGCCGGTTGCATCGTAGAGGCGAGCGGCGGCGCAAAGGGCCTGGAGCCGCGCTCTTTCGGACAGGTGCCGGTCATCTACCAGTGCCACGACCCAAGCGCCATCCGCGGCATGGCCGCCTGCGTCACAAGCGACTCGGCGGCGATCGCGCGCGAGGCCGCCCACGAGCTCTCCCGCATAGGCATGACCCACTTCGCCTTCGTCCCGTGGTTCAAAAGCGTATATTGGAGCGACGTTCGCCGCGATGAATTCCGCGCCGAACTGCGCTCGCTCGGCTGCGGGTGCGAAGTCTTCGCCCACGGCAACTACGCCGCGTCCGACGCCATAGCGCTTCAAAAGCGGCTTCGTGCCTGGATCAAGTCTCTGCCCAGGCCGTGCGGGATATTCGCCGCCTCGGACGAGATCGGCGCGCAGCTCCTGGCCGCGTGCCGCGCCACCGGCGCGGCGGTCCCCGAGGAAATCGCGGTCATCGCGGCGAACAACGACGAGCAGACGTGCGAGGCTTGCGTGCCGCCGCTTTCCAGCATCCAGCTCGACTACCGCCGCACCGGCAGCCTGGCGGCGGAACTCCTCGGCAGAATGCTCGACGGCGAAAGAGTGCGCGGGCATTTCAAAGTGCCGCCGGGCGGAATCGTGCGCCGTGCATCGACCCGTCTTTTCAAGCGGCAGGACAACGCGGCAAAGCTCGCGGTGGAAACGATACGGCGCCGCGCCTGTTCGGGTCTGAGGCCAGGCGAGGTTTTCGCCCTGTTCAACTGCTCGCGACGGCTGGCGGAGATGCGCTTCAAGGCGGCGACGGGCCACACCGTGACGGACGAGATACAGAACGTGCGGCTGGAGGAGGTGCGGCGGCTCCTTGCCAGGCCGGACGTGCCTATTTCCGTAATAGCCAGCCGCTGCGGCTGGCCGAACGAATCTTACCTGCGTCGCCTTTTCAGGCGCGTCGAAGGCCGCTCGCTCAGCGAAGAGCGCAAACGCCTCATCTCCGGGAGGCCGTGACGAGGCGATAGTCGTCGCATGCCGAAGTCATGGTTATGACTTGGCGAGGTCATAGTTATGACTTGGC
>CAMOIK010000082.1 GCA_946615875.1 uncultured Verrucomicrobiota bacterium
CGGGCCTATGGATGGATGGCGGATGGCGGTCGGCGGCGGCCTGCGGTTGGCAAACGGGGAGTGGGCGATGGTGAATGGCGCTCTCAATTCTCCCCCGCTCATCCCGACGGACGCCGCCCGACAAAGCCACTAGACCGCGCGCGGGGAAATATGGTATAATACACGCTCCTTGAAAGGGCTAGGATATGACATTGGCAGAATTGGAGAAGGCGCAGGCCGAGAGCCTGGCGGAGATTTCGGCGGCGGCGGACGCGGCGGCGGTCGAGGCGTTGCGCGTGAAGTATATCGGCCGCAACGGCTCGATACCTGCGCTCATCAAGGCGATGAAAGATGTGCCCAAGGAGGAGCGTCCCGCGTTCGGCAAGGCCGTCCAGGCCTGGCGCGAAGCCGTCGCCGTGCGCCTTTCCGAGAGAGGCGCTGAGCTGGGCGGCGCGTGCGCGTCCGGCGCCAAGATCGACGCCGACCTGACCATGCCTGGCCGTTGGAGGGGGCTCGGGGTGAAGCATCCCCTCACGCGCGTCATAGAGGAGAGCGCTGCGATATTCGCGCGCCTGGGCTTCACCGTGGCCGACGGTCCCGAGCTGGAGAACCGCTTCAACAACTTCACCGCGCTGAACACCCCGGCCCACCATCCTTCCATGGACCGCAGCGACACGTTCTGGTTCGGCGACGACTGCCTCCTGCGCACCCAGACCTCGCCTGTCCAGATCCGCACAATGATGGCGAACAAGCCGCCGATCCGCGTCATCTGCCCCGGCCGCACATACCGCCGCGACACGACTGACGCCACGCACTCCGCCAACTTCCACCAGATCGAGGGGCTCTACGTAGATACTAAGGAGAAGCCCGTCAGCCTCGCCGATCTCAAGAGCGTGCTCGCGTATTTCGCCAAGGAGATGATGGGCGACGGCGTCACGGTGCGCTTCCGCCCGCACTTCTTCCCGTTCACCGAGCCGTCGGTGGAGGTGGATTTCTCCTGTCACGTCTGCAAAGGCAAGGGCTGCAACGTCTGCAAGCAGTCCGGCTGGATAGAGGTGGCCGGCGCGGGCATGGTCGATCCGCGCGTCTTCGAGTTCGTCGGCTACGACCCAGCGGAGGTGTCGGGCTACGCTTTCGGCTTCGGCGTGGAGCGCATAGCCATGATCAAGTATGGCATCCCGGACATCCGCTGGCTGTACGAGAACGACATTCGCTTCCTCAACCAGCTCGGCTGAGGAAGAGCGGTGAATTATGGATTGTGCGCCGTGAATTGCGCGTCGTGAATCGCCAGCCCCGGAACTCTTGGACAACGCCGCGCAAACAATCCGCCTCCTCAAGCGCGACAATCCGTCATTCGTCATTCGTAATTCATAATCTGGAACGATGCTCACTATCTACAAATGGGAAAACGGCGGACTGAAGGAGACGCCGGATTTCGCGCCGAGCTGCTGGATCAATCTGGTCGAACCCACGACGACCGAGCTCGAGAGGGTGATGCTGCATTCGCAGGTGTCGCGCGATTTCCTCACGGACCCGCTCGACGCCGACGAAAGGCCGCGCTTCGACTACGACGACGACTCCACCATGCTCATCGTCCACGTGCCGTGCCCGGTGGCCGACGAGGACAGCCCCTATCCATACAGGACGGTGCCTCTCGGCATCATCCTCTTCGCGCAGAGCGTCATCACGGTCTGCTCCGCCCGCACCCCCGTCACGGCCGCGTTCCTCGACCAGATACGCCGCGTCTGCCCGCCGGCCGACCGCTACCGCTTCGCCTTCCGCCTGCTGTGGCACGGCGGCGTCCTCTTCCTGCGCTACCTGCACGACATCCACCAGCGCACCAACGCCCTCGAAGAGGAACTGCACGAGACGATTTCCAACGAAGCGCTGCTCAAGCTGCTGACCATCGAGAAGACGTTCGTGTATTTCACGACGTCGCTCAAGGCGGACACCATAGCCCTCGCGCGCGCCAACACGGCCCGTCAGCTGGTGCTTTCCGAGGACGACCGCGACCAGCTGGAGGACGCCATGGTGGAGTATCAGCAGGCGCTGGAGACCGCCACCATACACGCCAACATCCTCAACGGCACCCTCGATACGTTCGCCTCGCTGATCAACAACAACTTGAACAACGTGATGAAGTATCTGACCGCGGCGACGATTCTCCTGGCCGCCCCGACCCTCATCGCGTCAATCTACGGCATGAACATCGAACTGCCAATGCAGCGCCATGCACACGCCTTCGCCATCGTCATGGGCACTTCGCTGCTGCTGGCGGGCGTCATCGGCTCGGTGTTCTTCATCCTTTCCAAGAAAAGAAGATTCTGACGATGAGACTGTGGAATTGTGGAACCGGGGGATTGCTGGATCGCAGGGTTGTGAAATTCTGCGCGCTTTGCGCGCTGTGCCTGGCGCACAACGCGTTTGCGGAAGAGACCTCCCAACCCCCTCAAACCTCTCAAATCGCACAAGACCCCCAACCCGCCCCTCTCTCCGACGCCGAGACCTGGAACGCCGGAGTGGACGCATACCGCGCCGGCGACATGACGAACGCGACCGCGCTCCTGCGCCCGCTGATGCTCTCCAAGACCCACGGGGCCAGGGCGGCGGAGGTCGTGGCGAAGATCGCCTACGACGCGGCGAAGGCGGGCGACGAATCAGCCCTCGGCCACTTGGAGTCCGCCGCCGCCGCCGCGCAGGTCGCCCTGCGGGCCAACCCCGGCGACGAGAGGCTGAGGCGCAACTTCGCCCGCGCCGTAGAAGCGCTGCCCGCGCTGCGCGAGACGCGGCGCATCAACGACATCGTCGCCGCCGCGCAGAACAAGGACAAGGGGGCAATGATGCTGGCGGCACGCGACGAGGCTCGTTCGCTGCTCGCCGAGTGCGGCTCCTGCCGCTCCCTCCCGGCCGCTTCCGCCGTCGCCAAGGCGGATGCGCTGTGCGCGCGCGCAACCGCGCTGGCCGACGCCTGGATCCCTCTGAAGGAGGTCGTGGCGCAGTCCGTCACGAACCAGGAGGACGCGGCGGCGATGGTAGCGCACATCGACGCGGCCAGAGCCAAGACCGAGGCGGCGGCCAAAGCGCTGGGCGACATGGAGGACGGCGCATACTCGCCGCTTTCAGAAGTGGAGCAGGACTTCTCGCGCTTCCACAAGATGGTCGCGATGCCGCCGGACGCCATTGCGCAGGACCTGGTGGCGCAGTCCAACGCCTGGATGGACGCTGAGGCGGTGAACGGCAACAACTGGCAGCAGGACGCGCTCGACTACACGCAGTCTTTCAGGATGCGCTTCCCCATGTGGGCGCAGCAGTACGAACAGGCCGCGCAGGCCGACACCAACAGACCGCCGTTCACCGCCGAGCAGCAGGCGGAAATCTCGTCGCTTTCCACCCAGCTTGAGAAGCTCCAGCTCGAATGCGTCAAGGAAGTGCTGCCGCCCAAGCAGGAGGAGGCATTGGAGATCATCCGGCGCATAATCGAGCTGATGCCTCCGCAGCAGGGCGGCGGCGGCCAGGGCCAGCCGCAGCAGAACCAGGACTCCGGCCGGCAGCAGCAACAGCAGCAGAGCCAGGACGGGCAGCAACAGCAGCAGGACGACGGCCAGGACAAGGAAGACCTGGGCGAAGCCCCGGAACGCCAGGAGGAGGCTCCGCAGGAGGCCAAGGAGGCCGAAGAGAGCGAGAAGACGCCCGACGACAAGGAAGTGGAAGACCTGCTCAAGAAGGCGCAGGAGCGAACCGACGAGCACGAGGAGGAGAAGCGCCGCAGAATGCGCCGCTCCGTCCTTCCCCCGAACGAAAGGGACTGGTAGATGAAGATAGTTGTGGCTTGTGGAGGCACCGGAGGGCACGCGTTCCCCGGTCTGGCGGTCGCGGAGGTGCTGAAGGGCCGCGGCCACGACGTGACGGTCTGGGAGTCCGGGCGCGACGTGGAGTCCAGCGTGATGCGTTCGTGGGAGGGAAAGGGCTTCTCGACACACGCCCGCCAGCTTTCGGCCAAGAACGTCTTCGGGATTGCCGCCTCGATACTGCGCTGCCGCAGGGAGATGGGCCGCGAGCGCCCCGACGCGCTGCTGGCGATGGGCAGCTATTCGTCGCTGCCGCCGGTGCTGGCCGCGCGGGCCCACGGCGTGCCGGTGGTGCTGCACGAGGCGAACACCGTGCCGGGCAGGGCGGTCGATTTCCTCGCGAGATACGCCCGCGTCGTCGCCATCAGTTTCGCCAAGACCGCCGAGCACATCAGGACGGCGCGCACGGTGCTGACCGGTCTGCCCGTCAGGAAGGACATCGCCGGCGGGCGGCGCTTCCCGTTCATCCCGCCGGACGCTTTCACCGTGTTCGTGACCGGCGGCAGCCAGGGTGCGCACATGGTGAACTGCCTGGCCAGCGAAGCCCTCGTCCTCTTTAAAGAGGAGTTGGAGAAGCGCGCCGCCGGCAGAAGCCTCTACGTCATCCACCAGACGGGCGTGAAGGACGAAGGCGCCGTCATGGCCACTTACGCCAACGCGGGAATGCCTGCGCGCGTCCACGGTTTCGAGAAGGAGATGGCGAACGCCTTCGCTTCCGCCGATTTCGTCATCGCCCGCGCCGGCGCCTCCACCTGCTTCGAGCTGGCGGCGTGCGGCAAGCCCGCGCTGCTGATCCCGCTGCCGAGCGCGCTGCGCGACCACCAGCACTGGAACGCGGACGCCTTCGCCTCCGCCGGCGCGGCGGACGAGGGCATCCAGGCCAAGCTCAACGCGCGCCAGCTCGCGCGCTACCTGGCTGAGAAGTTCGACAGCCCGGAACGTCTCGCGCAGATGGCGGAGCGCATGAGAAGCCTCGCCACGCCGGACGCCGCCGAGAGGGTCGCCGATCTAGTGGAGGAGTCCGGGTCCAAGCGGTGAGGGGCCGGGGGATCGCAGGGGGCGAAAAGGGAATGCCACGGTAAAAAGGAGGTGTAGTATGTCGATGCTGCGGATGGTCGTGTCTTTGCTTTGCATGGGGATTCTTTCCGGGGGCGCGGCGGCGCACAACGATCCGTCGAGACAGGCGCGCAGCGTCCATCTCTACTACATGCCGCAGGTCAGGAGCCCCGAGAGCGCCATGGCCACGGTCAAGGTCGTCGAGACGCAGACGAACTCCTACTTCATGGCTCTGGGCTGGGCTTGCGGCTACTCCGGACTGCAGGACCTCGGCGACAGGCGGGTCTTCATCTTCTCGGTGTGGGAGCCGGGCGACTTCTTAGATCTGAAGGCGCGCGCGGAGGACGTCCGCGAGGACGTCCGCGCCAAGGCTCTGTTCGTCGCCGAGGGGGTTAAGGCGGAGCGTTTCGGCGGCGAGGGCACGGGAATGAAGACGATGGTCGAGCTGCCTTGGCGCGTCGGCGACGAAGTGACCGTGCGCATAGACTCAGAGCCGGAAGGCGACGAGCGCATGGTTTTCACCGCCAGCATCCGGGTCAACGGCGGCAACTGGTGGAAAATCGCGTCGCTCTCGACAATCTGCCCGGTGGAGAAAGAGCGCTGCGTCCACAACATCCATTCGTTCGTGGAAGACTTCTGGCGCAACGGCAAGAGCGCGAAACTTTCGCGCAGCGCCGAATACCGCGACGTGAAGACGCGCGAGAAAGGCGGCGACTGGGTGGTCGCGAAGGGTGCCATGTTCACCGCCGATACCACCGAGACGGACAACATCGACGCGGGCCCGACGGGCGATGGCGGATGCTTTCTGAAGACGGGCGGGGCGACGCGCAACGAGCACGTGAAGCTCTGGCGGTCGTTCAAGTTCATGGATTAGAGATCGGTTGCCGATGAAAGAGCTGAGGATGTCGAAGATTGTTGCGGTTGGATGTTTGTTTTTTGCGGTCGGACTGGCGTCGGCCGCGGTTTGGGGCGGCGAGGTGATATTCGACGACCGGCCCGCGCAGGAAGGCACCAATTCCTGGCAGTCGCAGCGCTACCCCATCGGCAACGGGCGCATCGGCGCCATGCTCACGGGCGGCATCGCGCGCGAGTCCATACAGTTCAACTGCGATTCGCTGTGGACCGGCGACTGGAACCTTTCGGGCGCCACGGACGTCGCGGAGAGCGCCGCCACAGACAGGCGCGTGGGCGACTACCAGAACTTCGGGGAGCTGACGATCGAGTTCGACGGCGTCGGCGGCGAGACAAACGGCTGCAGCTACAGCCGCACGCTGGACCTCTCCCAGGCTCTGCACGTCGTCAGGATGGACAACTGTGCGCAGACGGGCGGCGCAAAGCGCTTAGGCCGCCGCACGGTCCGCCGGGAAGCGTTCGCGAGCCATCCGGACGACGTGCTGGCGTTCAGGTTCGCCTCCGGCGAGCCTTTCGCCTTCCGCGTCGCGTTGAAGGGCGCTCACGGCGAAACATCGCGCGCCATCGCGGAAAACTCCCTCGGTTTCGAGGGCGTCCTCTCCAACGGCCTGGCATACGCCGCGCGCGCCGATTGGCGGTTCACGGGCGGCACCAACCTCGTCGTGTGGCTGCGGGCGAAGACGGGCTACGACATGTCGCGGGAGGATTTCGGGCTGGGCAGGCCGTGCCCGCAGTTCGATACGGCGTTCGACGGCGATTTCGACGCCGTCAAGGCGCGGCACGTCGCTGACTACACGCGCCTCTACGGCCGCGTGAAACTCGGCCTGGCGCACCGGATGCCGGATGCCTGGAGCGCCGTGCCGACGCGCGCGCGAATCGACTATCTGCGCCGCAACCAGCCTCGCGCGGACATGCCGGGGCTTGAGGAGGCGTTCCGCGATCTCGTGGAAACGCAGTTCAATTTCGGACGCTACCTGCTTATTTCGTCGTCGCGTCCGGGCGGGCTCCCGGCGAATCTGCAAGGTTTGTGGAACGACCGCAACCGTCCGCCGTGGCACTCCGACTACCATACCAACATCAACCTCCAGATGAACTACTGGCCCGCCGACGCAGCAAACCTTTCCGAGACGTGGGAGCCGCTGGGGAAATGGCTGGTCGCCGCCAACAGGACGGCGGCGAAGGAGACCGCGCTAGCGTTCCCGGACGCCGGCGGCGTGGCATATCGCACGTCTCTCAATGCGTTCGGCGGTGGCGGATGGCGGTGGAACTTCGCCGGTGCGCCGTGGATGGCGGTGATGGCGTTCGACCACTACCGCTTCACCCGCGACGGAAAGTTCCTGCGCGACGTCGCATGGCCGCTCCTCGAAGACGCCGCCGCCTTCATGGTCTCGCACCTGGTCGAAGGCCCGGATGGCGCGCTGCTCGTCAAGGACGGCTGGAGTCCGGAGCACGGGCCGGTGGCCGACGGCGTGATGCACGACCAGCAGATCGTGCGCGAACTCCTGCGCGCCGTCGCGGAAGCGGCGCCGCTCGCCGGCGCTCCCGCCGCCGTCGCCGACCAGGCGCGCGGCCTCGCCGCCGCCCTCGGCGGAGACAAGATCGGCTCGTGGGGGCAGTTGCAGGAGTGGCAGGAGGATATCGACAGGAAGCACGACGACCACCGCCACACCTCCCACCTGTTCGCCGTCTATCCGGGCGCGACGATCACGCGCTCGGCCACCCCGGAACTCGCCAGGGCCGCAGCGGTCTCGCTTGCCGTCGGACGCACCACGGCGCGCGATTCGCGCCGCTCGTGGACGTGGCCGTGGCGCGCCGCGCTGTGGGCGAGGCTGGGCGACGGCGACCGCGCCGCCTTCATGCTCCACGGGCTGCTCTGCCACAACACGCTGCCGAATCTCTTCGCGAACCATCCGCCTTTCCAGATAGACGGCAACCTGGGCATGGCCGCCGCCGTCTGCGAGATGCTGGTGCAGTCGCACGAGACCGCGCCAGACGGCGCCATCGTCGTGCGCGTGCTCCCAGCCCTGCCGCCGCAGTGGCCTGACGGCTCGGTCAAGGGACTGCGGCTGCGCGGCGGAGCCGTCATTGACATCGACTGGGCCGACGGCAGGCCGGTGCGCCACGCCATAAGCGGCGGGGCCGCAGACGTGCGCTATTCCGTGGTCGAACCATAGCCCCGCGACAACCAGCGGCAGACCCCGTCCCCGGCGGCGAAGATGCTCCGGCGCCGGGGTTTCGCGTCTGCCCATTGACACGATTGAGAATATTGGGTGTAATATCCGCCGACCGTTGGAGAAGGAAGAAATGGCGGAGAATGAGATACCGTTTTCGCTGGACAGGAGCGACGGCAGGTCGTTGGCGAGGCAGCTCGTCGATGGTCTGCGGGGAGCCATAGTCGATGGTCACTACCGGCCGGGCGACGTGCTGCCGTCTTATCGCGAGCTGGCGCCCGCGCTGGGCGTGAGCGAAATCGTGACGAAGGCGGCGTTCAAGCAGCTTGGCGAGGAGGGGTTCGTGGTGGCGCGCCCGCGCATCGGCACGATCGTGCGCAACCGCACCGCCCGCCAGTGGCGCGGCCACGTGGTGTTGGTGCGGCCGGAAGGCGACGACAACTACCTGCAGACGATTGTCGCGGGGAGCGTCCGCGACGCGATGATAGACGCCGGCTATCTTTTCTCGCAGGTTTGCGTCAAGACAGCAGAGAGAGGCGGCGAGGACTTCGCGCATCTCGACGCGGTGCTGTCGCGTTCGGCGTCATCGCGGTCTCGTCCGGCCGCACGCTGGAACAGGCCTACCTCGGCCGCTGACGCCGCCGCGTAAAGTCCGGGCGAGATCTGGGTAAACTCCTGCGCAGTGTCGCGTCGCGGCGCAGTTGCGCGGGCGGGGAGAATATGATACAATATCAACGCAAACTTGAAAAAGGGACAAGTTGAATGGCAAGCGCAAAGAGAGCAGAGAGGCCGTTGGCC
>CAMOIK010000083.1 GCA_946615875.1 uncultured Verrucomicrobiota bacterium
GCGCGGCAAGTGCCTGGCCTATGAAACTCTTGCGCGTCAGATTCGCCATCGACAGCCTTGCCGCAGGTTTGACGCCGCGGACTGTCCATGGCCTGGCGATGCCGCAGCCTAGCGTTTGCAGCTGCGGACGATGGCCTCGAACTCTTCGGCCTGGGCCTCCATCGACTCCACCATCTTGAACTGCGTGCGGCAGCGGACGAGATTGTGGTCGTCGTAGGCCGTGCGGAAGTAGGTGTCGCCGGCGAGGTAGTCGGTAAGGAAGCGGATGCCTATGGTCATGGTGATGAGCCGCCCTGCGAACGCGAGGTTTTCCGTCTCCGCCTCGGTGAGGAACTTCGCGTTCGGCAGATAGCCGGCGACGAGCGCCTCGAAGTATTCCTTCTTCGAATAGACCTTGGAGAGATCCTTCTCGTCCTCCGCCGCCGCGGCAGACGAAGTGCGCACCATGTCGCCGAAGTCGTAGAGCGCCGAGCCCGGCATGGTGGTGTCGAGGTCTATGACGACGTTGGTGCCGTCCGGCGCGAGCATGACGTTGTTGATCTTCGTGTCGTTGTGGGTGACGCGCTCCGGTATTTCGCCCTTCGCCATCATATCGACGATCTTCGCAGCCTCGGCGCGCCGGCGCTCGACGAACTCCAGCTCCTTCGCCACGAGCGCCTTGCGCCCCTTGACGTCGCGTTCCGCGGCTTCGTCCAGCTGGCGGATGCGGTCCGGCGTGTTGTGGAACTTCGGTATGATGTCCTCCAGGCGCGGCGGCGGAATGTCGGCCAGGTCGTTCTGGAATTTGGCGAAGGCGGCGGCGACGAGCCTGGCCTGCGCGGGTTCGGTGACGATGTCGCTGGAGGAGTATCCTTCCAGGAACGCATAGAGGCGCCACGGGTTCTCGTAGCCGACGACCTCGAGCGACTTCACGCCTTTCCCTTTGAGGAAGGACGTGACGCGCATGATGTTGTTCTTCAGCAGAACAGGGTCGAAGATGTCGGTGTTCACGCGCTGGAGGATGAAGCGGACGCCGCGCTTCGTCTCTACCTTGAACGTGTCGTTGATGTGTCCCGAGCCGTAGCGCGAAACGTCGGTCTGGTCCGTGACGCCCATGGAGGCGAGCGCCGCCGCCAGCTCTTCCTGCGAATACTGCCTGTTGCTCATGTCGTTTGCGGGATTGCGGTGTTGTGGTTTTCGCATGGCGCGACCGCGGAAGGCGGGCCGGGAATCCCTAGGAAGGGGTTCGCGGCTCCACGCTTCCGCGGTTCCGCAGCCGCTATTTGCTCTTTGCGGCTTTCTTGGCCTTGATGACGGGGATCTGCGCGGCGGCGACGGACTGGCCGAGGCGGCGGAAGTGCTCGTCCGGGACGATGAGCTCGATGCGTTCGGCGGCGTCGGGGTAGATGTCCTTGAGCATCGCCTTGGCGGTTTCGAGGATGATGTCGCCGCCGAGGCCGGACGTGACGCGGCCGAGCAGCATCATGGACGAGTAGTCGTAGAACTCGTTGTACCACGGGATGGCGTGGGCCAGGAAGCGGCCGATCTGCACATAGACCTTGAGCGCCTTCTGGTCGCCTTTCTCCATGGCGGCCTGGACGACCTTGAGACGTTCGGGGAGCTTCATGTCTGCCGGGAACTTGAAGCCGAACTTCTCGGCCAGCCAGTTCACCGCCTGCTGCGAGAACGCCATGGCGCCGACGCCGTAGTCGCCAGACCATTCGTCCTTGGGCGCGTTGGGGTTGAAATCGACCGGGGCGAAGGCGAGCTCTGTGATGCGGCCCGTGAGCGCGCCTGACTGGTCGATGTAGCCGACGGCCTCGGAAGAGCCCATCGCCACGCCGAGGATTCCCTTCTTGCCCATCGTGATCATGCCGGCGAGGGCCGAGACGTCGCCGTCGTTGTAGATCTCGAACGGCACGCCCCAGTCGCGTTCGACGCGGTAGAACATCTCCTGCGCGACGGGATACTTCTCGGGGTTCTTCTCCTTGATGGCGCGGAAGAGGCTGGCGACGCCCATCTTCTTGCCGACGAGCGTGCCCGCCGTGGAGCCGCCAATGGCATCGACGCGCGGCAGCGCGGCCGCCGCCTCTTTGAGTCCGGCGGTCAGCATGGAGTAGTGGTATTCCGGGTCGGGGTTGTTTCGCGGATCCCACGGAAACTCCTTGGAGAACACGACCTTGCCCTTGTTCAGCGCGGAGATCTTGAAGTCGCTCGCCCCGAGGTCGAAGCCGATGCGGCAGCCGTCGGCGACGGTCTTGACCGTCGTGAGCGACTCGTTCATTTCGGGCATCTTCTTGTAAGGCACCACGACCGTCTCGACCGGCCTGCCGTAGAGGTCGGAGAAGAAGCCGTAGTCGAACTTCCTGGCGCCTCTCTTGGTGTATGCCTTCGCGACGGGAGCGACGATCTCCTCCGGTCCGGCGAGATACAGCTTCCAGCCGCCTGCCGCCCACACGATGAACTTCGCTATGCGGTCCACCACGTGCGAGACGAACTTCGCCGCCTGCGGGTCGAGACGCTTCGGGATTTCCAGGTCGTAGCGGTATATCTTCCCGTCCTCGCGCTCCCATGCGATGCCGACCACATCGTTCTTGGCGCCGAGCCCGGCTTCGATTTCCGCCAGCGCCATGATGGGCGCCATGAATTCCGTATCCTTGCACTTGCCGCACTTGCAGGCCATAGGTGTATTCTCCTTGGTTGTTTTGTTGTTTGCCAATCCCTTCTCAAGGGTTTGCCGTATTATACCATATTGCGTGCGCAAGGGTCAAGTGGCCGCGCCGCCGCCGCCGCGCGCGTCCGCGATTTTCGCCGTTGCCATCGCGGCGCCGATATGGTATCATATGCGGCATCATGGATACGATCACGAGAAGGGAATTCTGCCTTGGGCTGGCGGCGGCGGCCGGGGCGGGCGCGCTGCGCGGTCTTGCGCCCCGGCGCGGCGGCGGCAGGTATTCGGTGGCCATCCTCGGCGACACCCACTACGACGCCGAGCCGGAGAGCATCTACCACTCGCACTACGACGAGTCGAACCGCTGGGCGAAGGTGCAGCACGCGGAATTCCGCCGCAACGGCGAGATGTGGCGCGAGAGGTGCCCGCGGATGATCGCGGCGAGCGCCGACCTGGCCGCGCGCATCGACACGCGCTTCGTCCTGCAGCTGGGCGACCTGATACAGGGCGACTGCGACGACGCCGCCACACACAAAAAGATGCTTGACGACTGCATCAGGCTGCTGCGCGCCCCGTATCCCGCCGCCATCCCGTTTCTCACGGTGATCGGCAACCACGACTTCCGCGGCAAGGGCGCGCGTCCGGCGTACATGGAGTTCGCGGAGCGCTTCATGTCCGCCGAAATCGGCGCGCTGGCGGGGCTGGCGGCGGCGCCGGCGAAATACCCGGTGTATTCGTTCGACGTCGGCCCCGACGCCTGGATCTTCTGCGATTTCGAGACGCGCGACCTCCAGCCGGTCATCGACGCGGTTGAGGGCGCGGCGCGCGCCCGCCACGTGTTCCTGGTGACTCACGGCCCGTTCACCACTCCGGACAGCGGGTCGCACGGATGGCGGCTGGGCGGGCGCAAGGAGTGCGACGCGCTGCGCCCGCGGCTTTACGCCGCGCTTTCCCGCCGTCGCGCCGTCGTGCTTTCCGGCCACACCCACACGACCGCGTACTATCGCCACGAGAACAAGTTCGGCGGCTTCTGCGAGTTCACCGTGAATTCCGTCTGGGCTAGGCCTGAACTCGCCACGGGCGAGCCGATCCATTCGTCGGTGGAGGACTACGGGGCGATCAACTTGTCAAGGCAGACGGGCGGGAAGCTGGAGGACCTCAAGGCCGCGCTGGACTTTTTCCGTCCGGGGCTGAAGGAGTATTTCTACAGCGATGCGGCCGGCCATTACCGGCTTGGCGTGGCGGACGGCGCCGTGGAAGTGGCGTTCTACCCCGGGGACGCGCGCTCGCCGGCCTGGCGGAAGACTTTGAAGAAGGCGGCGGTCTGACCGCTCCTCACGCACGCCGTCCGCGGCGTCCACCCCACGCCGCGAAGCACGGAGCGCCGAAAATATGGTATAATACGCCGCATGAAGAAAGCGAAAGTCAACGGACAGGAGATTTCCGGCGAAGCGGTGCGCTTCGAGCTGGACAGGCTTGTGAAGTTCTATCTGGGTCACGGCATGACCTACGACGAGGTGAAGAGGAACATGCCCAAGCTCGAGGAGAAGGCTCTCGACCAGGCCATAGGCGCGAAGCTTCTCCTTGACGAGGCCGCCAGGCTCGAGCTCCCCGTGACGGCGAAGGACGTCGATGCCGAGGTCGCGAAGGTCGTCGGCCAGGTCGGCGGCGAAGAGAACTACAAGAAGGCGCTCGCCGCGCAGAACATCACCGAAGACCAGTTCCGCAGGGAGCTGGAGAAGGGCGTGAGGGTGAACATGCTCGTGAACCAGGCGTGCGCGCACGTCGCGGACCCGACGGAGGCCGAGGTGGAGGCGTTCTACACCGCCCACCGCGACGAATACGTGGCGCCCCACCAGGTGCTGTGCCAGCACATACTCGTCAAGACGGAAGACGGCGACCTGCCGGAGGCCAAGGCCGCAGCGCTCGACAAGATCCGCGAAATACGCGAACGCATCATGGCGGGCGGCGACTTCGCGGAGGAGGCGAAGGCGCATTCAGACTGCCCAAGCGGCCGCCAGGGCGGCTCGCTGGGATGGTTCTCGCGCGGCATGATGGTGCCGGAGTTCGACAAGGCGGCGTTCTCCATGAAGAAGGGAGAGGTCTCCGACGTGGTCGCGACGCAGTTCGGCTACCATCTGATCTACAAGGCCGACGAGAAGGGAGGCGAGAAGCAGACCCTCGTGGATGTGCACGACCAGATCAAGGACCTCCTCCGCCACGAGGCCAGGGGGCGCGCGATGGACGCCTTCGTCCGCGAGCTGCGCGACAAGGCCAGGGTGGAGATTGCGTGACTTGAGGCCTCTCCCGCCGTGCCGGCGGGAGGCCGACATGCGGAAGGCGGCGCGATGGAGATTTCCTCACCCAGCAACCCGAAGCTGAAATACGTGGTGCGCCTGCGCACCTGCGCCGTGCGCGAGGAGACCGGCGAGATGATCGTCGAGGGCTACCGCGAATGTCGCCGCGCCCTCGACCACGGCTACAGGCCGCGGGCGATCTTCCACTGCCCGGACCTGTATCTCAAGAACGAGAACGAGCCGAGGCTGGTCGATGAGTGCGCGCGCCTCGGCGCAGAGGTCTATTCCTGCACGAAGGCCTGTTTCGGGAAGATAGCCTACAAGGAGCGGCCGGACGGCCTGCTGATGGTGGGCCCGCACGTCTCGATCCCGCTGGAGAGGCTGCGCCTGCCGGAGAACGCGCTCGTCATCGTCACGGAGTCCATCGAGAAGCCCGGCAACCTGGGCACGATCCTGCGCAGCGCCGACGCCGCGCGCGCGGCGGCGGTGATAGTGTGCGACCGCGCGACGGACATCCACAACCCCAACGTCGTGCGCGCTTCCACCGGCACGATGTTCTCCGTGCCCATCGTGGAGGCGTCGAGCGACGCGGCGCTGGCCTTCCTCAAGGAGCGCGGCTTCAGGATACTCGCCGCCTCGCCGCACGCCGAAAGCCTCCATTTCGAGGTCGATCTCACCGGCAACGTGGCGATCGCGCTGGGCGCGGAGCAGTATGGGCTGACCAGGAAGTGGATGGACGGCGCCGACCTTCGCGTCCGCATCCCCATGCTGGGGCTGGCGGACTCCCTCAACGTTTCCGCCGCCGCGACCATCCTGGCCTACGAGGCGGTGCGCCAGCGCATACTCGCGCATTGCGTGGAGGTGCCGCCGGCGGAGCCTTGGCACGGCGAGGGGGTCATAGACAAGTAGCGGGCGTTTCATCGGATACAGGGCAATGTTTGGCTTGAAAGCAGATTCCGGGCGGCGCCTGTGCGTCGATGTGGCTGCGGCGAGCGACCGCGGGCTCGTCCGCCGCGAGAACCAGGACCGCTTCTTCGTCGATCCGCGCGGTGCGCTGTACTGCGTGGCCGACGGCATGGGCGGCGGGCAGGGCGGCGCGAAAGCCAGCGAAATCCTCTGCGGCAGGATGGCCGGGGCGGCCGCCGGCGCCGCCACGTTCCACGGGCTGCTGAAGGCGGCGGCGGACGCGATCGACTCTTCCGTCGTCGAGATACGCGCCCTCGCCGCGTCCAACGGCTGGTCGCAGACGGGCACGACGCTGGTCGCGCTCTTCCTTGACGGAGCAAGCCGCGACGCGGGCGCCATCTGCCACGTGGGCGACAGCCGGGCATACCGTCTGCGCGGCGGCGAGCTGGAGCTGCTCACCAGGGACCACACCGTCGCCGGCGAAATCTCTGCCAGCCGTTCGGAGGATATGGCGCGCGACGGCGACGCCCTGCGCGGCATGGGGCGGCTTTCGCACCTCCTCACGCGCGCCATCGGCACCGCCTGCTGCTCGGAGCCGGAATGGAAGAAGCTCGAAATGCGCGACGGCGACGTCTATCTGCTCTGCTCCGACGGCGTCCACGACATGCTGGAGCACGACGCGCTCCGCGAAATCCTCGCCTCCGCGCAGACCATGCGCGAGGCGGCGGACGGAATTTCCCGCGCCGTGCTGGAGGCCGGCGCCATCGACAACTTCACGTGCGTCCTGCTGAAGGTGGAAGGCACGAAATAGGCAATGGAAATGGAACAGGAAACAAGGAACGAATACTTCGAGCTCCTGAAGTTCGAGTCGGTGGGCGGCGATCCCGCCAAGCTGCGCGACTGCACCGCGTGCGCCATGTGGCTTGAGAAATGGCTGGAGAGGCTGGGCTTCTCGGCGGAGCTGGTCCTGCCCGAGAAGGGCTTCGCGCCGCCTGTCGTCTTCGCCGAGCGCAAGGGCGACGAGGGCGCGCCGACGGCGCTGATCTACGGGCACTACGACGTGCAGCCCGCGGACCCGGTGGAGGAGTGGAAGACCCCGCCGTTCGAGCCGACGGTCGTCGGCGGGCGCGTCCACTGCCGCGGCGCGCAGGACGACAAGGGACAGCTCTTTGCGTTCCTCTGCGGCTTGCGTGATTTCCTGCGCGAGCGCGGCGAGGCCGGCGGGGCGGCGTCCCGTCCGGCGCCCGTGCCCGCCATCAAGGTCGTCCTGGAGGGTCAGGAGGAGTCCGGGAGCGCCGCGCTTTCCGCGCTCGCGCCCGGGATGCGCCGACGGCTGGCGGCCGACGTGCTGCTTGTCTGCGACACCTCGGCGGCGCCCGACATGCGCCCGGCGATCGTGGCGGGTCTGCGCGGCGTGAGCCACTTCACCATACGTCTGACCGGGCCTTCCCGCGATTTGCACTCTGGCGAATACGGCGGCATCGCGCCCAACCCCGCGCAGGGCATCGCGGAACTCGTCGCATCCCTGCACGATGCGGACGGCGCGATCGCCGTCCCCGGTTTCGCGGCCGGCATGGAGCCGCCGACGGATGCGGAGCGCCGCCACGCCGAGGCCGCCGCCCCCTCCGCCGACGAACTCGCCGCCGACATTGGCTGCCCGCCGGAGGGCGGCGAGAAGGGGAAGTCGGCCGTCGAGAGGAATTCCTTCCTGCCCACCATAGAGGTCAACGGCATTCATTCCGGCTATGGCGGACCAGGCGCAAAGACCGTGATCCCCTCCGAGGCGATTGCGAAAATCTCCATGCGTTTGGCGCCCGGCCAGACCCCGCGAAGGGCGTTCGACGCCGTCAAGGCCCATCTCGAAGCGCGCGTCCCGCGCGGAATGCGCCTCTTCATAGAGGATTGGAACGTCGGCGCGGGCGGACTGCGTCTGCCGCTCGATTCCCCGATCTTCCGCCTCGCTTCCCACGTCCTGTCTGAGATGGACGAGCGCGGCCCCGTCTTCCAGTGGGACGGCGCATCCATCCCTGTCGTCTCGATCCTCCGAGAAGCGTCGGGCGCTTCTCCGCTCATTGTCGGATGGGGACAGGCGGAAGACCGCATCCATTCGCCCAACGAGTCGTATTCGTTCGCGCAGTTCGACAAGGCGCGCGAATGGGGGCGCCGCATCCTCGCCGCGCTCTAGGAAACATCGCACACCGCCGGAAGGGAAGCGACATGATCGCCTACATACGAGGAATATTGGCGGAAAAATCGCCGGGCTTCGCGATTTTGGAGGCTGGCGGCGTCGGCTACGAGCTCGCCATCCCCGCCTCCACCTACGACCGACTGCCCAAGACGGGCGAGGAAGCCAAGCTCTACGCCTTCCACGTGGTGCGGGAGGACGACGAGGCGCTGTTCGGCTTCGCCACTCAGGCGGAGCGACAGCTTTTCGCGAAACTCACGCTCGTCAGCGGCGTCGGCCCCAAAATCGCGCTCGCCATCCTCTCGGGCGCTTCTCTCGGCGAACTTTCGCTCGCCATCGCCAGCGCCGACGCGCGCCGCCTCGCCGCCATCAAGGGCGTCGGCAAAAAGACGGCGGAAAAAATAGTCATCGAACTGAAGGACAAGATCAACGCCATCGAAGCGCTCGCGCTTTCCAGCGCCGGTGCGTCCGGCGCCCAGCGCGAACAGGCGTTCCTGCTGGACGCCAGGAAGGCGCTTTCCGCCCTGGGGTTCTCCGACGAGGTGGCGTCCAAGATGGTCGCCAAGGTCGTCGCCGCGCACCCGGAGGCCGCAGATACCGAGGCGGTCGTGCGCCTGGCCCTCAAGAGGTAGTCGCCGCATATATCGCCGGGAACACCGCAATCCGCCGCATTCCCGCCCCCTTTGCATTCTCTACGGCATCCTTGTGCTACCTCAAAG
>CAMOIK010000084.1 GCA_946615875.1 uncultured Verrucomicrobiota bacterium
GGTGACAAGTTGCGAGAAATTGAGGGATATTTTGGACTTGATCGGCGAATTCCGCGGGGGGTAAACTCCAGTTGGTTGCACACTTGACTTCGCATGAAATATGGTACAATTCATGCGTAAAGCGGGGTTGTGCGAGCATTGGAGGTCAGGGGGGCCTTGGGTGCCTGGGTCTCATTCTATGCAGTGTCGGGGCCGGATGTTGAAATGACGCTAGAAGGTTCGACAAACAGGAATACGAGATGAACACGAAGCCGCGAGAGGGTGTTCCCGAACCGGGGTATTCCGATCGCATCGACAATTTTGAGATATTGTCAAAAGTGGCGCACGGGCGAGGCCTAGGCTGTATGGCTACTGTCGGCGCGGTCGTGTTCGTTTTTGTCGTGCCATCTATTTGCGCCAGGGTGTTTGGCTGGATGGAGATCGGCATGGCGGTGCGTTTGGGCTTTCTGTTGGCTGTAGCGCTCGGCGCTTGTGCTCTTTTCGTGAAGTTGCACAGCAGTTCGCTGCATCCATACGAAGCGGTTGTCATCGCCAAGAGGCAGAGGAAGACGATGCGCATGGATATCGGAGACGACGGAAAGCGCTGTCCCGTCGAGCAGATAGAATACGTGACCATAGTCAAGACGATGGCCGGTGTCAAGAAACGGATTGTAGAGACGAATGAAAGCGAGCCATTTGCCTGGGAATATCTGAACGTAGGTGATAGCTTTCGTTTCCATCCGCGCTTCCACTTCCCTTACGAATTATTCGACAAGTCGTCCGCACCGTGGATCAGGTGCGTGGACTGCCTGGAGAAAAACCCGGTGGCGGCTGACCGCTGCCGACGCTGCAACCTCCCGCTCCTCAAATAGGCGCCGTTTCGCATCCACTATATATGGTGTGTCCCTTCGCCCTCAAAGCCCACATGATGTGGGCGGAAGGGGGGTGGAACGTGGCGAGCCACACTACAGGTTGTGGCTTCGCTCGTCAGATACCACAAGACGCGAGAATTTTCCACGAGACGAGGAAGTTCATTTGACCCAATAAAAACAGTGGTTTTGCGGCGATTGCGCCGATGCAGGCATTGGTTTTATTGACTTTTTTTCATTTACCCCCTTGCACAACGCCGAAAATACTGCTATATTATGCACCAAACGATGGGGAAACGGTTTCCCCGTCTCAATCAAAACCCAAAGGATAAAAGACATGGCAAAGGCAAAGAAGGAAGTCGTTCCCACGACCAAGAGCGGAATCATGGTTGCGCTGGCGGAAGCTGGCGGCATCACGAAGAAGCAGGCGGTCGCCGTGTACGAGAGGCTCGTCGATCTTGCGGTCAAGGGCGCCAAGCAGGAAGAGAAGGGCTTCATGCTGCCGGGCATCGGCAAGGTGAAGAAGATCCAGCGTCCCGCTCGCATGGGTCGCAACCCTGCCACTGGCGAGCAGATCAAGATCAAGGCGAAGAAGGTTGTCAAGGTTGTCGCCTGCAAGGCGCTCAAGGACGCCATCCTCGCCTAGCGATGGTTTCGGGTTTCAAGTTTCGGGCCGCGCCCGTCAGCAACTGCGGACGAGTGAAGCCCGGAACTTGAAACTTGGAACTCTCGCCATCTGTACTTGAAGCAAAACGCAATGAAGCAGCCTGACGAAGGGAAGATTGCCGCGCTTGTCCGCGAACTTCTCGTGGAACTTGGCGAGGATCCCGACCGCGGGGGATTGGTGAAGACGCCCGTGCGTGTCGCCAAGTCGCTCGCCTTTCTTACGCGCGGCTATCGCCAGAGCGTCAAGGCCGTCGTCAACGGTGCGTATTTTGCCAGCGGCACCAATCACATGGTGATCTTGAAGAACATCGAGCTTTTCTCGATGTGCGAGCACCATATGCTGCCGTTCTACGGCAAGTGCGCGATCGGCTACATATCCCAGGGCAAGGTGTTGGGCGTTTCCAAGCTAGCCAGGATAGTCGATATGTATGCTCGGCGGCTGCAGATACAGGAACGACTGACCGACCAGATCGCTGCCGCCGTGATGGAGGAGGCGAATGCCGAAGGCGTCGGCGTGGTCATCGACGCTCAGCATCTCTGTATGAAAATGCGCGGCGTCGAGAAGCAGCACTCCGAAATGACCACGTCCGCCGTGCTCGGCTCTTTTCGCACGGATCCGACAGTCCGCCAGGAGTTTCTCTCCTTGATCAAGCAATGACGGCCGTTTTCTTTGATATGGACGGCACGCTGATCGACTCTCGCGCCGATCTCGCCGCGACCGTCAATCATACGCGCAGGGATTTCGGCCTCGCCGAGCTGCCGCAGTTGGAGATACTGCACCACGTCGGGCAGGGGGCGGGCCATTTGCTCGTTCATGCCATCCCGGAGTTGGCTGGCAAAGGGACTGGCAGGCCTGCTGACGAGGTGCGGGAGGCATTCTTTTCCCATTACGGCGAGCACATGCTTGAATCCGTGACACTTTATCCCGGCGTGAAGGACACGTTGGAGGCTCTTAAGGAGCGCGGTTTCCTGCTGGGCGTGAACACCGCTAAGCCGCGTTTTGCCACCCTGGCCATACTGGAGAACTTCGGGCTCACGTCTCTATTCGGCGACGCAATTGTGGCCGGTGGCGACTGCGCGGAGATGAAGCCCTCCGCGCTGCCACTACGACAGTGCGCGGCGCTCATGGGTCATGGGCTCTCGCCTGACGACTGGATGGTGGGGGACAATTGGACGGATGTCAAGTGCGCCGCCAACGCGCATGTGCAGGGCGTGTTCTGCTCCTACGGCTTCGGCGTTCTCGCAGACTCCGTTCCATCGGCCAGCATCGCTTCCTTTCCTGAACTCGCGGAACTACTGTATTCTGCACAACTGTCCGCTGTTTCCCAGACGCGGACGGATACGAGCCCAGGCACGAGCGGTTTTAGCTCGCCGTAGAACATACGCGCAAGATTCTCCGCAGTCGAGCGGAATGGGATTGGCACGGTTCGCATTCCGTGGCGTTCCACCAAGGTTGCGATTTCGCGCTCGCCCTCGGAAACGGTGGAGTATATGAACGCATGGTCGAAGCGTTTGCAGATTGTCTCGGTTGCGATATTTTTCAGATCTTTGAAGTCTATCACCATGTCGTCCACGTCGTCCGCCGCCACGGAGACGTCCACCCGGTAGGTATGGCCATGGAGGTTGCGGCAGAGTCCCGCGTGGTTGGTGAGGATGTGCGCCGCGTCGAAGCGCACCGTTTTCGTCACGGTTGTCATGCTTCGCCCTCCATCATCATCGCCATGAATCTTTCCGGCGGCGGGCATGGACGGAAGTCTTTGAGGGAGATGAATGCGTGGCGCGTAAAGCCGGATACAAGCACCTGCTCGTCGCCCTTGCGGCGTATTTCGCAGCCGATCTCTATCCTCACGCCTTTCTGCGCTTTCACGAACGCGGTGATTTCAAGCAGGTCGTCGTATTTCGCGCTACGCCTATAGTCCACTTCCGCATGGGTTACGGGCAAACCCCATCCCTCCGCCTCGCACTCGCGGTACGTGTATCCGCACACTCGCATCAGTTCATTGCGGGCCCTCTCGAACATCGTCAGATAGTTCGCGTAGTAAACCACCCCCATCATGTCGGTGTCCGCGTAAGGCACACGGTATTCTATCGTCGTCTTCTTCATGGCGCACATATTATACCATTTTTTCGCGCTTTGCGCCGCGTGCCATTCGTCGCACTGCGCGTTGCGAAAATCTGCCGTTCGTCCTGTCCGGCGGATCGGGTTGGGCTGGGCGGCGACGGGGTGTCGGCCGTTCGCGCAGGGTGAAAACGAGGCGCGCCGCGATAAGATGCGCCGCTGAGCAATGAGGCGGACTATGCCTTAATATGGAGTGATGTGGCGCATTGGCCGTCTGTAAAATCGCTTTGTTTTCTAGGTTTTGCGCTATTTTGCCTGGCAATGGCACGTTACGGCTCGAAACGGCAAGATAAAAAATCCCAAAGACCCCCCTTGCGGCTCGGTGTCAGAAAGTGTATAATAGTGTCGGAAAATGTCAAAGGAAGTCAGGCAGAGTGTCGCGCAGTCGACGGCAGGGACGGGGTGCTACCTGGTTGGTAGGCACACGCACTCGCTTGACCCTAAAAAGCGTTTCACGATACCAAGCGAATGGCGCGAGATGCTTGGCAATCCCAAGTATGTGTTTGTAGTTCCCGATAGAACTGAGCGCTGCCTTAACATAATACCGCAGGAAGAGATGGAGACTCGGCTGGCAGTGTTGAGACAGAAGGCGTTGTTCGACCCGCAGATGGCGAAGGTTCTGCGGATCATCGGCGCGAATTCCGAACAGCTTCCCCTTGATGTTGCGGGCCGCATCCGCGTGAGCGACAAGCTCCTTCGGTTTGCGAACCTGAAGACGACTGTGGCCATGGTGGGTGCGGTCCGCAAAATCGAGTTGTGGGCACCGGAGGCTCTGCCGCCGGACGAGGATATCGACCAGGCATCGGTAGGCGACGCAATGGCGCTCGCCGGTTTTTGAGGTACGGGAGGTGCGTGATGGAGGCCAAGAACGCCGTGCATATTCCCGTGATGCTTGCCGAGACTCTGGAGGCGCTGGCCGTCAAGCCCGGCGGGCGCTACATCGACGGGACGCTAGGCCGAGCCGGACACACGCGGGAGATCTTGCGCCGCGGCGGCCAGGTGCTCGGAATAGACCGCGACGACGACGCGCTTGCCGCCGTCGGAGAGATGGGACTCGTCGGCCTCAAGGCGGTCAAGGGGCGGCATGGCGACCTGGCAGAGATTGCCAGACGGAACGGATGGGAGAAAACAGATGGGATCCTTATTGATTTGGGCGTGTCGAGTCCTCAGCTGGATGAAGCCGGACGTGGGTTCAGCTTTGTGCGCGAGGGACCCCTTGACATGCGCATGGACCGATCGAGCGGCGTGACCGCCGCCGATATGGTGAACACCGAGAGCGCCGAGAGACTGGAAACGGTCTTTCGCGAGTTCGGTGAGGAGCCGCAGGCTCGGCGAATCGCGAGGGCGATCGTGGAGGAACGCGTACCTAGGCCGTTCCGCACCACGACCGCGCTGGCGCTATTCGTCGAGCGGCTCCTGGGACGCCGTGGGGCGCGTCATCCCGCGACGCGCGTATTCCAGGCCCTTAGGATGGCGGTGAACGACGAGATCGGCGAGCTGGAAAGGGCGCTTGAGGGCGGGGCGGAGATCCTCGCGCCGGGTGGAAGGTTCGCTGTCATCTCCTTCGAGTCGCTGACGGACAGAATCGTGAAGCGGTTTTTTGCGGCGCACGTTGGCCGCATGGTGTCTTTGCAGCAAGGCGGGGAGGAGTGGCGCGGGGAGTTGCCGCGCTTCGTCGATGTGGTCAGGGGCGGCGTCTGCGCGAGCGACGCCGAGACGGCCGAGAATCCGCGTTCCCGCAGTGCGCGTTTGCGCTGCGCGGAGCGGATCTAGATTTCACCGGGCGGTTCGCCGCCATCGGCGTAAACCGTATATCAACAGGAGGTGACGACATGAAGAAGAACTGGAAGATTTCGAAGAGGATGAGCGTGGTGGCGCAGAACACGGCCTGCGTCGGCGCGATAATGCTGATGTTGTTCGTGATGGTGATCGTCAATATGCTTGCGGCGTCGAGCTGCAGCCAGCTGATGAAGTCCATCGGCGACAAGGAGAGGGCTTTGGCTCGGCTGGAAGACGAACATTCCCGCGAGAGCGCTCGCTGGGAGGAGATGAAGACGCCGCAGAATCTGGAAGTCGCGTTGAAGAAGCATGGTCTGGCGATGCGCAGCCCCAAGGCGAGCCAGACGGTGAGGCTGCGCGCCGGCAGCGGGCAGCTGCTGCCTTCGCAGCTTTCAGTCGCCAAGGAGATGCAGCGCGCCAAGGGGGCGATGACGGCGAAATACAGAAGATGATGTTCAAGGGCGAATACGCGCGGTTTTGGTGGGCGGTGGCGGTGCTGTCGCTGTTCGCGGCGTATTCGTCGCAGAAGCTCGTGCGATCGCATTTCAGGTCCGACGCCGACGAGCCGCGCTACGAGTTCAAGCGTGTGATTCCTTCGTGTCGGGGATCGATTTTCGCCGCATCCGGCAGCGGCGGCCCGCTCGTGATGTCGATACCGTGCTGGGAGTACCGCCTAGATCCGGTCGCATTGACCAACGCCGTGGTGCGGCCTCGCGGCGAGAAGCTCCCCCGAACGCGCGAAGCGATCTGCAGAACGATCGCGAGTTTGCTCTCGCTGGACTACGGCAAGGTGCTGAAAATGAGCGAGAACACGTCGAACCGTTTCCAGTTCCTCGCCCAGTCCACGGACACGGCCGCTCACGACATACTCGACAACCGCCGCCTGGTGGCGGGCGTTGCCATACTCGATCGCCAGATACGGCAATACTTCAACAATCGCGGGCTCTGCCACGTGATAGGCGCGATCAACAAGGAAGGCGTGGGGTCCGCGGGGATAGAGTTGCGCTACGACCGCGACCTTTCCGGGGTGCCCGGCTACGTGCGCGGCTACCGCGACGCCCGAGGCGCGGAGATGCGCGACCGCGAGATCGAGCGGGTCGAACCGAAGAAGGGCGCGGACATATACCTGACGATCGACAGCCACCTGCAATACGAGGCGGAGACTGCGCTTGCCGACGGACTGCGGCAGTACGAGGCGGCAAGCGGCTGGTGCGTGATACTCGACGCCCGCACGGCCGACGTGCTGGCGATGGCGTCGCTGCCAAACTACCATCCTCTCATGTTCGGGCGCGCCTCGGAGGACGCGAAGCTCAACCGCGTCACATCGATTACCTACGAACCTGGCAGCGTCATGAAGGTCATCACGGCCTGCGCAGGGCTGGAGTCCGGGCTGGTGGGGCCTGATTCTCTCTATTCCACGCGGCGCGACGACGATCGCTACTACCGCCTGCCCGGCGACGGCAGCCACGTGTGGGAGCCTCGCATGACGGTGCGCGACGCGATCGTGCATTCCTCCAACATAGTCATCGGCAAGCTTGGCTTCGATCTCGGGCCAGAACAGCTTTGGGGCTTCATGAAGGAGTTCGGCTTCGGCGCGAAGACCGGTGTGGAGATACCCGGCGAAGAGGCCGGCATCCTTCCGTTCTGGAAGCGCTGGGACAAGGTGAAATGGTCTCGCGCGCCGATAGGCCAGGGCGTGTCCGTCACGGCAATGCAGCTCGCCAGCGCGTATCAGGCCATAGCCAACGACGGGGTGCGCATGAAGCCGCACGTTGTCTCCAAGGTGGTGTATTCCGACGGGCGCGAGCCGCGCGTGTCGCATCGCGAGATCGCGGCCCGTCCCATCAGTCCTGCGACATCGCGGAAGGTGCGAGAGATGATGCTTGGCGTGGCCTCCGCCTCCGGCACGGCGAGGCGCGCGGCCATCAAGGGGTATTCCGTCGCCGGCAAGACGGGCACCGCGCAGAAGGTCGTGAACGGCAGGTATTCCGACTCCCTCTACCGCGCGACGTTCTGCGGCATCGTCCCTTCCGGCGTGGTGATGCGCAGCGAGAGCGACGCAGACCCCGCGCCCGCCAGGATTGTCGTGCTCGTCACGCTCGACTTCGAGAAGCGCACGAAGTTCCACCAGGGCGGGAACAGCGCCGCCCCGATATTCCGCAGAATCGCCAAGGCCGCGCTCAGGTATCTGGAAGTGGAGCCGGACCGCCCGGATGAGTTGATGGACGTGGACGTCGGCGACGAAGACGAGATCGACAAGATTATGGACGAGCGCGCCAGCAGGCTTGACGGCTGAATTCAAAGGATCGAAGCGACATGAAGCGATACGAAGATATACTGCGCCTCTACGACGCATACGTTGACGGCTACCGCGACGCCGCCGGCGCGCTGCCAAGGATGATGCAGCTCAAGCGCACCCACACCGCGCTGGTCGTCAGGAACGCGCGCGACATCGCCGAAGGCGAGGGGGTCGCGCCGGAACTCGAAGAGTCTGCGCTCGTCGCCGCGCTTCTGCACGACACGGGGCGCTACGAGCAGCTGCGCCTCTACAATACGTTCCGCGACGCCGACTCCGTAGATCACGCCGTCTTTTCCCACAGGATCGTGAAGGAGAAGGGCTGGACGGACGACGCCGCGATTCTCGACGCCATACTCTTCCACAACCGCCGCGACGTCCCGGAAGGACTGGACGAGCGCACGATGATGCTCGCCCACATCGTCCGCGACGCAGACAAGCTCGACATCTTTCGCGTCCTCGAGACGGAGCTTTCCCGCCCCGACTGGCGTTCCGACTCGCGCGCGTTTTGGAACCTGTCCATCGACGCGCCGCCGAATCCCGACGTGGTCGCGGCTATAATGGCGCGGCGGCCCGTGGCCTACCAGGATATCAAGGGGCTCTCAGACTTCGTGCTGATACAGGTCGGATGGATGGTTTCGGGCCTATATTTCGCCACGGCCCGCCGCCTTTGCCGCGAACGCGGCCACCTGGCCTTCCGGCGGAAGTTCCTCCATTCGCTCACCGATTCGCCGGAGATAGACCGCATCGCCGACTTTGCGGCCGATGCGCTGGCGCGGGCGTGATCCGTGGCGTCGCCGCTCGCGCGCAGCCGCGATATTTGGGCGCGGCAACGGTTTTGCCTTTGCGTTCTCCCACGACCCTCATATATAGTGCCCCATGCTCCATATATGGAGCACCCGCGACTCTATATATAGAGAACCCATCTTCCATATATAGAGTGCCACATACTCCATATATAGAGTTTCCC
>CAMOIK010000085.1 GCA_946615875.1 uncultured Verrucomicrobiota bacterium
GTCGGATCACGCCATATCCCTGCGAATGCTCGTGGATGAGCCTCCAAACTGAATCGCCATGTGGGCGGCGGCGTTTGCGGAATGGATGCCAAAACGACTAAGTCGGCAAGCCGATGCCGACCGTCTCGATCTGGAGCGCATCGGCCATCCTGCGGGAAAGCGCAGCCACGCCAAACGTCTCGGTCTCGTAATGTCCTGCGCAGATCATGGGCATGGAGACGTTCTGCGCGGCGACGACCTCGCCCCAGTTCGCCTCGCCGGTGAGGAAGAGGTCGCAGCCGAGGAACTTCGCCGCCGTGGCGAACTCTCCCGCGCCGCCGGAGCAGACGCCGATCTTCCCTTGCGGGATCGCGAACTCTCGCTTGCCGATTTCGACGGTCCGCCCCGCGGCCAGGCGCCCCACGAGCCCGATGACGTTGCCGTGATACGAGAAAGCCGGCGAAATGCGCTCGAGGCCGATGAGGCGGGCCAGCTCCCAGTTGTTGCCCACCTCGCTGTTGGCGTCCAGCGGCAGATGGTAGGCGGCGAGCGCCAGATTGGCGGACATCGCCGCCCTGACGACGGCGTATTCGCCGCCCGTCAGGCGTTTGATGCCGCCGCCCCAGCTTATGCCGTGATGGACGATCAGCAGCTGCGCGCCCGCCTCGCCCGCCGCCCTGACGCTGGCGAGCGAGGCATCCACGGCGAAAGCCACCTTCGCCACCTCGTTCCCTTCGCGGGCGATCTGCAGTCCGTTGTTCGACACGTCGTCAAAGTCGCCTGGCTTGAGCAGCGCGTTGGCCCAGCCGAGTATCGTTTCGAGCTTCATCCCTGCCACCTCCTTTTAATAGCGCATCGGCGGCGTCAGGCGATGCGGCGCGAAGCGGCCATCGAAAGCGTGACGGCGGCGAAGACGAGGAACGCGCCGGCGAGCAGGAACGGAGCGAAATGCTCGTCCCAGCGTTCCCAAGAGCCTGCCTCGATGCGCGTCTTCTCGAGCTGGTCGATTTCCTCGAGGGCCTTCGCGAGGGAGTCTCGGTCGTCCACGCTGAAGTATATGCCGCCCGTCTTCTCCGCGATGGACTTGAGCTGACCTTCGTCGAAGGTCATGTCGGCGTACTGGACTGCCGGGCGGCCGAAGAGGTCCCTGGCGAATATGGGGGTGCGCCTAGCGTGGGTGCCGACGCCGATGGAATAGACCTTCACGCCCATCTTGGCCGCAGCGTCGGCGGCCTCGTCCGGCGACACCACGCCTGCGTTGGCCACGCCGTCGGAAAGCAGGATGACGATCTTGGAGGTGGGCTTCGCGTCCTTCAGCCTGGCAAGCGCGGTGGCCAGGCCGTCTCCTATGGCGGTCAGCTGCTCGTCCTCGCCGATGCGGCGGCCCTGCGCGTCCAGTCCCATGCTGGGGATCTTGACGGCGCCGAGGATGTTCAGCAGCGCCCTGTGGTCGGCGGTGAGCGGGGCGCGGGTGGCGGCGTAGCCGCCGAACGTGACGAGGCCGATGAGATCGTCGGGGCGGCGCTCGACGAACTCCGCGAAGAGTTTCTTGACGACAGCCAGGCGCGTCGTATCCTCCGAGAAGCGCTCGCCCGGCGGCGTCAGGTCGAGCGCGTCCATCGAGCCGGACACGTCGACGGTCATTGCTATGGCGATCGCCTCGACGGTCCTGGAGGAATGCGAGAGGGCGGTGCGGGGGCGCGCGGCGGCCACGACGAGCAGGGCGAGCGCGGCCACGAGGGCGAACGGGGCAGCCGCCGCCGCGGCGGCGCGCCAGCCTGCGGAGTTTGCGGGGATGCGCGCCAGCGCGGAAAAGCGGATGCCGGAGCGGCGCGAGCGGCGCAGAAGCCGCCACGCGGCGAAGCCGAGCGGCAGCGCGAACAGAAACATCCAAGGGGAAGCGAATGACATTGCGGAATGGTGGATTGTGGTGTTTCGGGATTTACGCTATCTCTTCATTGTCCTTCTTGATGTAGTCGCGAGCGGACTGCGTGGCCTCGTCCGCGGTCTCGGGCGTGGCGGTCACGCCGGCGAACTTCACGAGGTCCGCCTTCTCCATGAACGCGAAGAGCTGGTCCAGCGCCTCTTTTCTGAACGAAGGCGACAGGCGCGCCGCCTCGAAGAACTCCTCGGTGGTGAGATGCGGGGCCTTCAAGCCGTGCTGCCGCTGGATGTAGCGGCGGACGAGCTGCGTCAGCTCCACGTAGAAGTCCTTGTATCTGCCGCGCCCCGGCAGCCCCTTCTTCAGCAGGCGGTCGAGCTCCGCCCAGGCGCGCTCTATCGGGCTCATGCGGTGCTCCCTGACGCGGCGCGCGATGCCGCGCAGCACGAACCACAGCGCGGCGGCGGCGAGAGCCGCGCCGAAGAGAACGGCGGCGGCCTGGCCGACCAGGCGCCAGCTGAGCGGCGGCATATCCTTCTTCGGGTCTATTTCCATCGGGCCGGAGACGGGCTCCGCGGCCGGCGGAGGATCGAAGTATATGGCCTTGGCCACCTTGCCGGCGACGGCGAAAGGCGCGATCTTGTATTCCTTCGCGCAAGGCTCCGGGACCAGCCGCCAGTGCGCCACGCGGGTGATGGTGCCGTCCTTCGCCTGCGTGGGCTCCTCCACGTCGTCCTCGGCGACGGAAAAGCCGCGCACTCTCCCGCGCAGGTCCGGGAGCGCGGCGGCCAGGTCTTTCGGCGTGCGGAGCGTGAGGTCGATGAAGACGCTGCGGCCCGGATCGACCTGCCGCGTCTCCCCTTCCACCTTGAAATCCACGCCTCCCTCGTTCAACGCGAGCAGCGTGACGGCCAGCAGCAGCATGTTCATTCGCCAATCCCGTTCTGCTGCGCGACCAGCGATGATGCGCCATACATCTGCCTTAGCTTCGGCTTCTCGATCTTGCCCGTCGGGTTGCGGGGCACCTCGGCGAAGATTATCCTGCGCGGGCGCTTGTAGCGCGGCATTCCGAGGCAGAAGGCGTTCACCTCCTCCTCCGTGAGCTTCATCCCTTCCTTCACCGAGATTATGGCGGCCGCGATCTCGCCCAGGCGCTGGTCGGCCAGGCCTATCACCGCCACGTCCTTTATGGCGGGGTGCGAGCGCAGGAAGTCTTCGATCTGCACGGGATAGAGGTTTTCGCCGCCGGTGATGATCACGTCCTTCGCCCTGTCCACGAGGTATATAAAGCCGTCGCGCTCCTCGGCCATGTCGCCGGTGAGCAGCCAGCCTCCCTCCTTGAGGATTTCCGCGGTGGCGGACGGGTTCTTGTAATACTCCTTCATCACGCCGGGCCCCTTCAGGGCGAGCTCGCCCACCTCCCCGGCCGCAACGGGCGTCTCGCCGTCCGGCCGGACGATCTTCGTCTGCCAGCCGTAGCCCGCCACGCCAATGGCGCCGACGTGGTCGATGTTCTCGATGCCGAGGTGGACTGCGCCAGGCCCGGTGGACTCGCTAAGACCGTAGTTGGTGTCGTAGTCGTGGTGCGGGAACACCTTCTTCCAGCGCTTGATGAGCGCGGGCGGCACCGGCTGCGCGCCGATGTGCATCAACCGCCACTGGTCCAGGCGGTAGTCCTCCAGCTTTACGTCGCCGCGCTCTATCGCGTCCAGCACGTCCTGCGCCCACGGGACGAGGAGCCAGACGATGGTGCAGCCTTCCTCGGAAACCGCGCGCAGGATCCACTCCGGCTTGACTCCCTTCAGCAGCACGGCCTTGCCGCCGACGAGGAAGGAGCCGAACCAGTGCATCTTGGCGCCCGTGTGGTAGAGCGGCGGGATGCACAGGAAGGTGTCGTCCTTCGTCTGCCCGTGGTGCTTTTGCTCGACGACGCATGAATGCAGCAGGCAGCGGTGCTGCAGCACGATCGCCTTGGGGAAGCCCGTGGTGCCCGACGAGAAGTAGATCGCCGCGTCGTCCTCCGGCGACATCGCGCCGGAAGGCGTGCGCGACGAGCAGTAGGAGACCAGGTTGCGGTAGCTTTCGGCGAAGCTCGGGCAGTCGTCGCCGACGTAGAGGCGTATCTTGACGCGGGGGGTCTGGTCGATGATCTGCTCCACGCGGCCGGTGAACTCCGGGCCGAACACGAGCGCGTCGGCGTCCGCCAGGTCGAGGCAATACTTTATCTCGTCGGCGGTGTATCTGAAGTTGAGCGGCACGGCCAGGCATCCGGCCTTGATGACGCCGAAGTATATCGGCAGCCACTCGAGGCAGTTCATCAGGAGGATCGCCACCTTGTCGCCCTTGCGAAAGCCACGCGACAGCAGGAAGTTGGCGAACCTGTTCGCCTTCTCGTTGAACTGCGCCCACGTCATCTCGCTGCGGAACGCCTCGATCGGCGAGGACTCTATCAGCGAATACTCCCGCCACGTGGTGCGGTGCGCCTCCAGTTCCTGCGGGTTGATTTCGACCAGCGCCACGTCGTTGGGCCATTCCTTCGCGTTGCGCTCAAGTATGTCTGCGATTGTGTTCATCGGAGAGTTGGTTGTTGGTAGAGGGTAGAGGGTAGATGGTAGAGGGGAGAGAGTAGAGGGGAGAGGGGAGTGGAGGGTGGCGGTTCACCGGCAGACGCCGCCCGCCGTCCGCCTCACTTCCCCGCCTTGCGCTTCTTCGCTGCGGAGATGAGCGCCGGCACTTCGGCTTTGTACGCGGCCTCCGCCTCCTCCGGCCACGTGACCTTCATCAGCTTGATGAGGCGCAGCGCCTCCCTGGGTTCGCACGTCTTCAGCATGTCTATTTCTTCCTTCGTCGCCGCCAGCCCGCGCTCTATGCCGTCCAGGATGGCCCGCGCCTCGGCCGCCGCCTGGGCGTCCTTGCCGGCGGCTACGGCTTTCAACTTGCCGGTTATCGTCTTGACGGGGCGGCCCAGCGCCAGCTGCCCTTCCAGATTCTTGAAGCGCGTGAAGCGAACGCCGTCCGTGAGCGAAGGCAGACGGCCGACATCGCCGAGCGCGGTGATGGCGGCTTCCTGCGCCTCCAGGACGTCGCGCCCCTTGTAAACGACCTTGCCGCGATGGTTGAGCACGTAAACGAACGGCAGCACGCCGCCGCCGGAGGGCTCGTCTTTCGCCAGCCCCGCGCCCTGATAGACGGGATAGGTGACTCCCGCCTTCGCGACGAGCGCCTTCACCCTCTCGTCGTCCCTCGCCTGTCTGTGGGAGCCGAGAACAACGAGAGGCTTGTCGGCCGGCAGCCCGTAGTTCTCCCAGATTTTCTGGAGCGTCGGGAGCAGCGCCCTGCACGGCGGGCAGTTCACGCCCCACACGTCCACGATCACTACGCGGTTGCAAAGCTTCTCCGGCGACGAGATCTTCGCGCCGGCGACGTAGTCGCCATCCCCGATGTTCCGCCATTCCGCCGCGGGCAAGCGCGGCGCATATGCCAACGCCGCCAGCGCCACCATGCCAACGAACCCAATCTTCATCTGCCGCTTCCTTTCATCGACGCCGATATTATACCATATTTTGCGGAGTCGTGCGCGGCCGCGCTGGAATTGGCGCGGGGCAGATTGTAGAGGGTAGAGGGTAGATGGCAGTGGGCAGATAGCAGCGGGCAGCCGCCAAACACTACCATCTACCATCTATCATCTACCATCTATTCCTCGCCGACCGAGACCTTGTAAAAGCCCTTTGCCCCTGTCTGCCTGATCACGCCGAGATAAAGCACATCGCCATCCGCCTTCACCTTTTCGCCGGTGGCCAGATTGCCGAGGTCGTCGCCCCATGAAGCCTGGTAGTAGAGGCCCGGATGTGTCTTCACAGGCAACGCCGCCACGGTTTCGCCCGCGTCCGGCGCCGGCCTGGCCGCGATCAGGCCTTCTTCGACGACGGCGAGCCGCCCGGTCGAATCGGCCTCGTCCTTTTCGCCGTCGCCGACCTGCATGAGCACGGGCGGAGCAAGCGTCACGAGCGCCGATTTGCCGTCAGGGGCGATCGATATAGTATACGCCTCTTTCGACACGGCCCCGAATGTAAAGTCGTCTTCTGCCAGCACCGCGCCATCGGCGGCCGTCACTGCATATCCGCTCCCTGTTTTGACAATCCAGCCCTTGCCGGGCGCAACCGCGACATGCGGCACGGAACCTTTGGGCGTCCACGCCACCTCGTCCAGCCACGCACAGTCCGAGCCGTCCAAATCGCGCTTGTCTTTTTCGTATCTCCACTCCAAGACGTGAGCCCCCTCTCCGCAGACATGGAACGTCATCCGACGCCAGTCGAGATATCCTCCCGCCAAATCCATCACATCGTCGCCGTCCACGGAAAACACAAGCCCGTCGTAGGCTTCGCCTGTTTCGGCATCGCATTCGCTCGACACTTTCATCAGGAACGAAATCACGCCTTCGCCTTGAACAGTGGTCGAAAGGCGGCTCTTTTGCTTGTTCCCTATCTTTCCGCTCACCAGGGCGAAACCATCTGCCGATGCGCTTTTCACCCGCTCCCATGCCGCGTCGCCATATGTTGCAAAGTCCTGCTCAGGCCAGTTCAGACACTCTCCAAGCGTCCAAGGCAGCCTTGTCACGACGCAGGAGACGACATCGCTGTCGAAGTAGTCCTCCCTGACGGCGACGGCTTTGACCGTCGCGCTTCCCTCGACTGCGAAAGGACCTTGGTAGAAACGGCTCGTCGCCCCGTCCGCAGACGGTTCCGTCCCGTCGATCGTATAATACACCGATGCGCCGGCGGCGGCCGCGATCGCCACCGTCGCGGAATCGGCCTCATAGATCGCTGGCGCGTCTATCACCGGCGAGGACAGGCGCTTTTCCGACCAGACCGCCGTCAGCGTCACGTCCGCCGCGCCCGCCGTGTAGGACGCCCCGCCGCGCAGCACGTCGTCACCGACGCTCCACCCGGCGAACTCGTGCTTCGGCTTGGCCAATCCGTCGCCGCCAGGAATCTCGACATTGCGGCCTTCCGCCGTGTATATCGTCGGCGGCACGTCGCCAGCGACATCGTCGCCGACGGCGAACGACACCGCCACGACAGGCAACAACTCCAGACCCTTCAGCATGAGCGACTCGCCTTCCCAGCGCAAAACGTGTTCGCCTGCATCCGGGAAGACTTCGTCATGCCGCGTCCACTCCCCGTCGCCTTCCTTCAACAGATATGTAGCTACGCCGGGCCCTTCGAACGAGGCCGTCAGCCAGCCTCCGGCGTGGGCGGCGGTCTTGACACACCTTTCGGCGGCATCGCCTATCCAATTCGCGTCGCCTCCCGTCGCCAACGCAAAACCGGCGGCGCCGAGGCTTTCTTCAAGCGAAGTCCAGCTCCGTGTCGTCTGCGCTTCCGCGACTGCGCTGTCGAACCAGTCGTCCGCGACGGCGACGGCCCGGATCGTCGTCGTGCCAGCCACCTGAAACGCGCCTTCGTAGAGGACGCCGGTTTCGGCGTTCGGTTCGCTTCCGTCCGTAGTATAGTAGATCGTCGCGCCGGGCACCGCTTCTATCGTCGCAATCGTCGATTCCTCGTCATATGTCTCCGCTACTTCGATCACGGGGGCGTCAAGCACCTTTTCCGACCAGACCGCCGTCAGCGTCACATCCGCCGTGCCAACCGCATAGGAAGCCCCGGCGCCATAGACGCTCTCGCCGTCGGACCAACCCTCGAAGCGGTGTTTCGCGCAGGAAAGCCCGCCCTGGCCGGGCAAAGCGATTTCGTAGCCAATCGCCCCCATCAACGGCTCCGGCGGTTCTCCCGTTCCGTCGCCTGCCGCGAACGACACATAAACGGGATACGAGAACTTTACGCCATCGACCCAGACGCAGTCCGCGCCGGGATAGACCGTGTCGTCCGCAGCGTCCTTCGTGTAAATCCACTTGACGGCGTGCTCGCCGGCCGTCTCCACCGCTATCTCCACGCGCTCCCACTCTCCGGAGTCGCCGTCGATCCACGCGACCTCCTCGCCGTCCAGTTCGCATACGGCGTGATCGTAGAAGAACTCTCCGAGATTGTCTTCTTCGCACGACGCCTTCCAGCTGAACTCCAAAACTCCCGCGCCCGTGAAAGTCGCGCTCATCCACGACGACGAATCGTTCCCTGTTCGGCCGCTCTTCATGGACGGCGTGCCGTCGAACGACGTCTCGGTCTCGTCGCTCCACCACTGGTTGCTGCTGTCGAGA
This sequence comes from uncultured Verrucomicrobiota bacterium, assembly GCA_946615875.1. Lineage (GTDB taxonomy): Bacteria > Verrucomicrobiota > Kiritimatiellia > RFP12 > UBA1067 > UBA1067. The sequence continues at coordinate 8,076 of CAMOIK010000085.1, forward strand.
TCGAAGAACAGCGGCGCGGAGCCAGGCTTCGCGATGATGTCGCCGATGTTCAAGACGTCGTTCAGCACCGGCGAATAGCGAGTTTCCTCCACGTCGCTTATGCGGACGCCGCCAAGGAACACCGCCGCCTTCACAGACACCAGCCCCGTGACGTTTATCGAGAAGCGTTTTTCGTAGAGCGTGCTCGACGCCGTCGGCTCCGTTCCGTCCGTCGTGTACCGCACCTTCGCTTCCGGGATTTCGCAGTCGTTCGTCATCGTGACGGCCATCCGTCCGCTCTTCTTGCCGGAGAACGGCGTTATGCCAACCGTCGGCGCCGGCATCACCTGCCGCGCTTCATCGCCCGCCGGCCAAGCCTCGTCCCAGCCGCCGTCCTTCTTCGCCGCCACGATCTTTACGTCTGACGGCGCACCGGCGAAGACGTACCGGTTGGCGACCGGCGCATCCCCCGCGAACACGACATACTTAAGCGCTGTGCAGCCATCGAACACCCTGTTCCCGAACTTTGCCACGTTCGCCCCGACGACGACAGTCTCT
>CAMOIK010000086.1 GCA_946615875.1 uncultured Verrucomicrobiota bacterium
CGCCGCTTCGGGAGCGGGTGCAGGGGCCGGCGCAGGGGCGGGTGCCGCCTCGGGCGCGGGCGCCGCTTCGGGAGCGGGTGCGGGCGCGGGCACGGGTGCGGGAGCCGCCTCGGGCTCCGCCGCCGGTTCCGTGGCGGGCGCAGGGGCGGGGGCCGCCGCAGGAGCGGGGGCGGGCGCGGGCGCGGGCTCTTCCGGCGGCGGGAGGAACTGGCTGAAGTCCTCTGCGGCGGTAATCTCCGCAGCGCGGACGGCGGCGCGGATGTATTCGCCTATTTTCTGCTGCTCGTTGCGTCCTTTGATGACTTTCACGACTTCCTCGGAGGTCGGGACCTTCTGCGGCTCCTGGGCCTTCGCGAGGATGTGGCTTGCGCGCACGCGCTCCGGCTGGTAGGGCTTGTCGTCGGTGGCCTCCACGGCAGGGTTCTTCTCCGTGGTCAGTATGAGGTGGTAGCCGAAGCGGGTCTTGACCGGCTCGGAGACCTTGCCGATCTCCTGGGCGAACGCCACCTCCTCGAACTCAGGCACCATCTGGCCCTTGGTGAACTCCCCAAGGTCGCCGCCCTTGGCGGACGAAGGGCAATCGGACTTCTCCTTGGCGAGTTCCGCGAACTTCGCCGCCTTCGCGTCGTCCGGCGTGGCGTCAAGCACGGCCTTGACTTCGGCGATCTTCTTGAGCGCGGCGTCAAAGTCGCCGGCGATCTTCGCGTTGGACTCGTTGATGCGGTCGATGATCTCCTTCGCGCGGGCGGAGTAGTCCTCGACGATCTTGTCCGTGACCTCGACCTTGAGCATCTTGGAGATGATCGCGCCGTTGCGGAACTCCGCCAGAGCCCTCTCGGTGCCGAGCGGGCTCTTCGCGATGGCCTCCTCAAACGTCTTGGGGGCGTCGGGGGCGCCAGCGATGGACTTCAAGAACTCCTCCTGGCGCTCCTTGAGCTCCTCTTCTGTGACATCGTAGCCCATCTCCTTGGCCTTCTTGAGAAGCACGTTCTCGATGACGAACGCCTCCGCAATCTGGTTGGAAATCTGCTTTTTGGCGTACTCCTTGTACTCGTCCGGGATTTCGCCCTGCGCCTCGATGACCTTGGCGACGTCGGCTTCCAGTTGGCTGCGCATGAGGCTCTCGCCGTTCACGGTGAGCACCGCTTCGTCCTGCACCACCGTTTCGGGCGCCTTTGCCGCGTCCTTGTCGCATCCTGTCATCGCCATCGCCGCGGCAACCATGGCCGCGCCTATGATGTTCGCTTTCTTCATGTTCGTTTCTTTCTTCCTTGTTAGGAGTGGTTACGAGAAATCAAGTTGAGGAGCTGGCGCCGTCCATCGACGGCATTCTCCACGTGGAATGCATAGAATACACCAATTGCCCTCGCCGCGTCAAGTAGGACTTTTGGATTTTTTTCGTCCAGCGGCCTGGCCAGACAGCGGGCGACCTCCGCGCTGACGGGCAGCCGACGCTCGCCGCGCAGCGAAAACGCACCGCCCTCCGACGAAATTTCAGGGGAAATCCCCGCCAAGCGCAAAGCGTGCATCTCGAAATCGACAAGCATAGCGCATGGATTCTGCCGCGACTGCGGCGATTTTGCCGCGTTATCGCACAGCGCGTCCAACGCGGCCTCCAGCGCCTCGAACCAGTCCGCGGCCTCGGCGCCATTGGGGGCGAGCAGTTCGCAAAGGCGACGAAAGCGGTCGGAAAGCAGGAGCGCGTCGAGATCGCGGCGGAGTTCGGCCCTGAGGGCGAGCGGGCTGCACTCCCTCAGCGCGCGCAGTTCCGAATGCTCCCGCGCGTAATAGACCGTCTGGCAGGTGTAGCCCAGGTCGTATTGCCCCAGAAAGGCGCTTTTCGGCCTCACCGCTCCCTTTACGACGGTGTTTACGATGCCGGTCGGCGTCAGCCACGCCACCACATGGCTGGTGCGGGACCATGGCGTGATGCGCAAGCAGACCGCGCGCGATTTTATCGTCTCTCCTGCCATATGGGACCGCAAAGCCTGGATTTCTCGCTGCAAAGAGGCGAAACGCCGCGCGGGGGAAGGACCGGGGCGAAAGCCGCGGCGCTTGACCGCCGGGCATCCGCTAGCCGCCTATGAGCATGTGCCCCTCCGCCTTGACGACGCGCATCTTGACGCGCTCGCGGCGCTTGGCCCGGAAGCGCGCGGTCTGCTCGTTCTGTGCGCGGCACCAGAGGTATTCGCCCGTCCAGCCCGCGACGGACTCCTCGTCCTCCACGACGATCTCCACTTCTCGTCCGACCATCTTCTTCGCGTAGCGCGAGCGCTCGGCATCCGCCAGCTCGGCTAGTTCGTGCGCCCTCTCGTGGCGTATTTCGCGCGGCAGCGCCCCAGGCAGCATGGCCGCCGCGGTGCCAGGCCGCTCGGAATAAGGGAACACGTGCGCGCGGGAAATGGGTATGCGGCGGAAGAGCGTCGTGGTCGCCAGCATGTCCAGGTCGCTCTCGCCGGGAAAGCCCGCCATCAGGTCGCAGCCGACCGCCAGCAGCGGCATCTTCTCCAGCGCCTTGCCGACAAGCGTCTCCACCGTCTTGACGGAATACGGACGGCGCATCGCGCTGAGGACCATGTTGGAGCCGGACTGTATCGGCAGGTGGAGATAGCGGCAGATGTTTGAGTTGGCCGCCATCGCGTCCACCAGGTCGGAGGCGGGGGCGGTGGGCTCCACCGATCCCACTCTGACGCGGCAGGCGGCGTCCAGCGAGGCGACGGCGTCGGCCAGCTCCGCTATGCGCCTGCCATCGGAGTGGTACATCGCGAGGTTGCAGCCGGTGAGGACTATCTCGCGGTAGCCGGCGTCGATGAAGCGCTTTGCGGTGTCGAGCGCCTTTTCGAAAGCGACCGAGGTCGAGCGCCCGCGGAACTGCGGGACGATGCAGAACGTGCACGAGCCCGAGCAGCCGTCCTGGACTTTGAGGTATGCCCGCGCGGTGCGGGTGGGGATCTCGTCGAGCGAGAGGTCTCGCAAAAGCGCCTCGTTGCGCTTCTCCCTCATGCAGCCGGTCACGACCACGCGCTTGTTGGGGTATTTCTCTCTGAGGTGCTCCACCAGCTTCTCGCAGTCGCGCTGCGCCCGCGAAGTCACGGAACAGCCGCGCACCACCACGAGATCGGCGTCGGCGTGCGTTTCCGTCGCCGTCCATCCGCGCGCCAGGAAACCCGCCTCCTGCGCCAGGGCCTCGGCGCGGTTTAGCCTGCAGCCGAACGTGTCGAAGCACACCTTCATCTACGCAAGCTCCGGAAACGCCAGCAGCAGGGCCACGTTGGCGGCGTTGAACAGGAAGTGCGCGAACATCGACGCCGCCAGGCGCCCCGTGCGCCAGTAGATCCATGCGAACGCCCCGCCGAGAAACGCCAGAGGGACGAAGACGAGCGCGTTCGCGTGCACCAGCGCGAATACGCACCCCGAAAGCACGATCGCCGCCCCAAGCGGCATCGCCCGGAGGAACGCGCGGAAAAGAAAACGCCGGAACACGACCTCTTCCAGGAGCGGCGCTTCGACCGTCGCGAACAGGATTATCGCGGCCTTGACCTTCGCGGAATACGCGTCGCCGGCCAGCCACTGCAACATGTCCTGCTGCGGCAGGTCGAGCCCTAGACGGCGGGCGGCGAACGTGGCGGCGGCGGAAAGCCCTATCGCCGCCGCCAGCATCCACGGGACGTGGCGGAACGCGAACCACAGCGCGCCGCCCAGGTCCATGCGGCCGTCGGCGGGGAAACGCGTCCCCCAGCCGCCCCTGAACCGCCGCCACGCCGCCTCGATCCCCCAGAAGACGAGCGCGACCGCCGCGAACATCGCGGTGTTCGCGGCGAACGCGGCCATCAGCTTCTCGGGCGAGGGCGGCATCTTACTCCGCCGCCCCCGAACCCGTGCCGCGGATCTTGATGTGAAGCTCGCGCAACTGCTGCTCGGTGACGAAATTAGGCGCGTTCATCATCAGGTCCTGCGCCTTCTGGTTCATCGGGAAGGCGATGACTTCGCGGATGTTGGGCGTGTCGGTCAAAAGCATCACCATGCGGTCCACGCCGGGGGCGATGCCGCCGTGCGGCGGCGCGCCGTACTGGAAGGCGTTGTAGAGGCAGCCGAACTTCTGCTGCACCACTTCCTTCGGATAGCCAGCGATCTCGAACGCCTTCTCCATGATGTCTATGCGGTGGTTGCGGATCGCGCCGGACGAAAGCTCGATGCCGTTGCACACCACGTCGTACTGGTAGGCCTCGATCTCGAGCGGCGGTTTCGTCTGGAGCGCCTCAAGCCCGCCCTGCGGCATGGAGAAGGGATTGTGCGAGAATATGGTCTTGCCCGTCTCGGGGTCCTTCTCGAAGAACGGGAAATCGACGATCCAGCAGAACTTGTAGCAGTCCTTTTCGCGGATGTCGTTCGTGAGATGGTCGGCTATGTCGGTGCGCACGAGCCCGGAGAGGCGGTGGCATTCATCGACGGACGCCGCCATGAAGAACAGCGCGTCGCCAGGCTCCATGCCGGCTATCGCCTTCATCTCCTCCAGCTGCTCGGGCGCGAGAAATTTCGCGATCGGCCCCTTCAGCTCGCCTTCCTTGGTCCACGAAATGTAGCCCAGCCCCTTGCCGCCGTTCTCCTTCACGTTGTGCTCGCGCTTGTCGAACCACGTGCGCGTCTCCACGCCCACGATCCCCTTGACCAGCAGCCCCTTCACGAGGCCGCCCTGCTCGACGCACGACGCGAACGCCTTGAAGGACGCGCGCCTGAAGAAGTCGCTCATGTCGATCCACTTCAGGGGGTTGCGCAGGTCGGGCTTGTCGCTGCCGTACGTCATCATCGCGTCGCGATACTTGATGCGCGGCCACGGCGCGGGGTTGCACCGCCACGTCGAGAACTTCGCGAACGTCTTGCCCACCACGTCCTCCACCACCGCGAATATCTCGTCCTGCGTGGCGTAGCTCATCTCGATGTCGAGCTGGTAGAACTCGCCCGGCGAGCGGTCGGCGCGCGCCGCTTCGTCGCGGAAGCACGGCGCTATCTGGAAATACTTGTCGAAACCGGACACCATCAGAAGCTGCTTGAACATCTGCGGCGCCTGCGGCAGCGCGTAGAACTGCCCGCGGTGGATGCGGCTGGGCACCAGGTAGTCGCGCGCCCCCTCCGGCGAAGACGCAGTGAGGATCGGCGTCTGGAACTCGTTGAAGCCCTTCTCCCACATCTGCTCCCGCAGGAACCTGATCACCTTGGAGCGCAGTATGATGTTGTTGTGCAGCTTCTCCCGCCGAAGGTCGAGGTAGCGGTGCTTCAGGCGCACGTCCTCGCTCTCGTCAGCCTTCTCGTCCGGCACGTAGATGGGCGTGACGGCGCTCGCGCCTTCCATCACGAGTTCGTTCGCCTCGATCTCGATTTCTCCCGTGGCCAGATCGGGGTTGATAGTGTCGGGCGTGCGCAGCTTCACTTCGCCAGTCACGGTGATCACGCTCTCAAGGTGCGCCTTCTCCACGAGACCGAAGAAGCTGCGGCTCGGATGCACCACTACCTGCGTCAGCCCGTAGTGGTCGCGCAGATCCACGAAAAGAATCCCGCCGTGGTCGCGCAGACGGAACATCCAGCCCGATAGCCGCACCGTCTTCCCGGCGTCGGACGCCCTCAATTCATTGCATGTATGCGTTCTGTAAGGATGCATTGTGTCTTTTCTCCTGAAACCGGCCGTATATTATACCATAATTTCCGCGTCTTGTGTCCGCCCCTCGAACCTCCCCCTCCACCCGCCGACAACCCCAGAATCCATGAACAAACTTCCCATATGCTTCGATAAAAATGGTATAATATAGTCAGATGATCAAGTTTGGGTCTATCAGTAACCATACGTCGGGCACAGACAATGCACCGCGTGGATGCATTCCCTTTAGGGAATGCAAGGCAAAGACTTGTCCCGATGGGTCGCCGGGAACGTCCGTCTTCGACCATTGCCGCTATGCTGGTTACGTGGTGGAGAGATTGCTCGCGCTGTGTCCAGACTCAATCCGCGGAATGCTCCCGTCCGAAACGCCGTTTCTCGTGTCCCTCCACGATATCGGCAAGGTGTCGCCTGGTTTCGAGGGCAAATATTTCATGGACCTTTTGAAGGAAAAGGCTCCGGCCTTCGCAAAGGGCTGGGAAGGGAGCTATGTCACGAACCACGCGTCCGTCGGCGCCAAGGCGCTGATGAAGCTCTTCTGCATCGGCTCTTCCCATCCACTGGTCCGCGCCGTCGTGGCGCATCACGGTTTTGCGGCGGATCCCCCATATCCGTTCACGGCGGACGGCGAGTGGCAGGGGGAGCGGAATGCCTTGGTGAAAGCGTTGGCCGAAGAATTTGGAACGGCACTCGCATCCGCCGCCAACGTTCAAGCGCATGTGAACCTTCTCGCCGGCATCACCTGCGTGTCGGACTGGATTGCCTCGGACGAGGAATTATTCCCTCCGGACGAGCGACCGCTTTCGTCCGGCGAAGGGCGGCAGCGTGCGGCATTCGCGGTGGCGCGATGCGGCTTTGCGAAGGCATCGTTCCGGCACGCTCTGTCGTTTCGCGACATTTTCGGTTTCGACCCCTATCCGGCGCAGCAGGCGTTTCTCGATGAAGTCGATGGGCCAGGCGTCTATGTTCTCGAGGCGCCGATGGGCATGGGCAAAACGGAATCCGCCCTCTACGCGGCCTACCGTCTAATCGAAAAAGGTGTCCATTCCGGGCTATATTTTGCCCTCCCGACGCGGCTCACGAGCGACCGTATCCACGAGCGCGTCGAACAGTTCCTCAAGGCCGTCTCGGCGACGCCGGCGACCGTCAAACTCGCACATGGACAGGCATGGCTCAAGGAATTTGACACAGGGGGCGAAGGGTCGGCGGCTACACGTCGGCCGCCGCCGTGGTTCAACCCGTCCAAGCGAGGATTGCTCTTCCCATTCGCGGTCGGCACGATTGACCAGGCGCTCATGGCCGTTCTCAACGTAAAGCACTCGTTCGTCCGGTCGTTCGCGCTCGCCGGAAAGGTCGTCGTTCTCGACGAGGTTCACAGCTACGACGCCTACACGGGGACGCTGCTCGACGAACTCGTCCGGCGTCTTCGCGACGTGGGTTGCACGGTGATCATCCTCTCCGCGACGCTCACCGCCGCGCGCCGCAAGGCGTTGCTGGGCGATGGCGCGCCCGAGGCGGATGGTTACCCGCTCCTGACCGGTATTCGCGCGGACGGCGGAGTGGTCGTCCGTCCGTTGTATCCGCCGCCATCGCGGACAGTCCGCCTTCGCTGGATCGACGCCGCGGCGCAGTCTCCAATCGTCGCCGCCATCGAAAAGGCTCGCGCGGGATGCAACGTCCTCTGCATCGCCAACACGGTTGCAACCGCCCAGGAGTGGTTCCGCACGTTGAAGAGCGAAATGGTCCCCGGCGAATTTCCCGTAGGGCTTCTCCATGCCAAGTTCACGTCCCGTGATCGCGAGCGGCTCGAAGAAGAGTGGATGGCGAAACTCGGCAAACTAGACCGGGAGGGGCGTGCGCCCGCGCGCCCTCACGGGTCGATTCTCGTTTCCACGCAAATTGTCGAACAGAGCGTGGACATTGATGCGGACTGGATGCTTTCCGAACTCGCGCCTGCCGACATGCTCTTGCAGCGCCTCGGCCGACTCTGGCGGCACGAACGCCCGGAACGCCCCGTTGAAGAACCCGAACTGGCCGTCGTTTGCGCCGCCATGCCGCCGGACGACCTGTCGGCTCTTCCGACCAAGGCGAAGGAGCTGGAGCCGGTCTTCGGTCGCGGCGTCTGGGTCTATGCGCCCTACGTCCTCCTGCGTACGTTCGAGGAATTACGGAAGCGCGAGTCGATTACCGTCCCCGACGACATCCGCGGTTTGCTCGAAGCGGTGTATTCCGACGTCGTTCCGGAAACCGAGCCACACGCGTCGCTCCATGCCGCGATGCTGAAACGAATCGACGAACTGCGGCGATATGCCATCATGGGACAGTCGGATGCACTCCCGACGCGAAACGACGACGAGCAGTCCGCCAAAACTCGTTACAACAGCCGTCCGTCCATCTCGCTGCTGCTCGTCCGCAGTCTCGACACGGCTACGGGGCGGACTGTCCTTCTGGACGGAACCGCCGTCACGCTCTCCCGTTTCCAGCGCGACTTCAAGGTCACGCGGGAACTCTACCGGAACCTCGTGCAGATGCCCCCGAACGATGCCCTGAAAGCCGCCCCCAAAAAACTCGAAGGCGATCTGCTCGCGAAGCACTTCTTCCCGTTCGAGATGCCAGTCGTCTGCAAATGGAACCCGTGGACCGGCGCACTTTCCATTCTCGAAAGCGCCGTCGACGCCGGCTATTGCTATCATCCGCTTTACGGGGCCTATCGTGCTTCCGCAGAGAATGCGGAAGCGCAGGAGTCTCCAGAAAATCCAGATGTTCCGGAAACGCCGAACATTCCGAATGTTCCGGCGGAGCACCATCAAATTCCCGACCCGGAAGGGGAATTCTATTTCAAAGACAAC
>CAMOIK010000087.1 GCA_946615875.1 uncultured Verrucomicrobiota bacterium
TGGAATACGGGAAATCGTCAGGCAGCACCTCGGCGATGGAGCGCTCGGCGAGCGCACCGTGGCCGATTTCACGGCGTCCGGTGGAGCCGAGGCGGCCGACTTCACCCGTGCAGTAGGGCGGGAAGTTGTAGTGCAGCATGAAGCGCTTGGAAAGTTCGCCTCCCGTCACCGAGTCGAGCTCCTGGGAATCCTTCTTCGTGCCGAGCGTCACAGTCGCGAACGATTGCGTCTCGCCGCGCGAGAACACCGCCGAGCCGTGGACGCGCGGCAGCACGCCGACCTGCGCGGAAAGCGGGCGTATCTCGTGCTGGGCGCGCCCGTCGATGCGCAGACCCTTCTCGAGCACGTTCTTGCGAACGGTCTCGATCTCGAGGGCGTCGAAGAGATGGACGAAGCCAACCGCGTCGATTTCCGGCCACTTGGCGCTGACCTTGGCGAGGAGATCCTCCTTGATGGCGCCGACCTTGCCCTGGCGCTCCAGCTTGCCCTTGATGAGGAGCGCGGATGCGAGCGCGTCGCCGGCCTCCTGGCGCATGAAGTCCATCTTGTCGGCCGGCTGCGGCACGTCCTTGATGTCCTTGTCGGGCTTGCCGAGCGCGCGCCGCATTTCGATCTGGAGGTCGATGATCTTCTCGACTTCCTCATGGGCGCGCTTGAGCGCGGCGACGAAATCCTCGTCGGAAATCTCGCTGGCGGAGCCCTCCATCATGAGGAACTTGCCGCGAAGGCCCGCGTAGAGGAGGTCGATGTCGCTCTTCGCCTTCTGCTCGTGCGTGGGGTTGATCACCCACTGGCCATCGACGCGGCCGATGCGCACGCATCCGATCGGCCCCATGAACGGGATTTCAGAGATGTGCAGGGCGGCAGACGCGGCGTTCACGGCAAGGAAGTCGCCCTCGCGAGTGCCGTCGGACTGGATCAGCATCGAGTTGACCTGCACGTCGTTGTAGTATCCGTCGGGGAAGAGCGGGCGGATCGGGCGATCGCACATTCTCGCCGTCAGGATCTCCTTGGAGCTGGGACGTGCCTCGCGCTTGAAGAATCCGCCGGGGAAACGACCGGACGCGTAGAACTTCTCGCGGTATTCGCACTGGAGCGGGAAGAAGTCGATGCCCTCGCGCGGAGTATCCGTGTTCGTGACCGCCGTGAAGACGGTCGTGTCGCCGTAGGAGACGGTGACCGCGCCGGCGGCCTGCTGCGCCAGCAGCCCGGTCTCGATCACGAGGTCCGTCCCCGCGATGTTGACCTTGAATTGCTTTGTTCCTTCCATCTGTTCTCTTCTTTCTTTCGGTCCAAGGCCGAATGCCCAACGCCCGTGTCCAAAGTCTGTCTGTGCTTCTGGAGGTTCCGGCCTTTGACCTTCGGTCTTCGACTTTCGGCATTTACCTTCTCAGGCCGAGTTTCTTGATAATATCCTTGTAGCTTTCCTCGTTCACGCGCTTCAGGTAGTCGAGGAGGTTGCGGCGGTTCTGCACCTTGCGCAGGAGGCCGTAGCGCGACGAGTTGTCCTTCTTGTTCGCCTTCAGGTGGGCGGTAAGAGCCTCGATTTCCTTCGTGAGGATGGCGATCTGGACTTCGCTGGACCCCGTGTCGCGGTCGTGGCGCTGGAACTCGCTGCGGATTGCTGCCTTGTCGATTTGCATCTTTGCCTTGTCTTTCTGTGTTTTTGCTCTGCGAACCGGGAAGCGTTTCCCCGCCAAGTCCCACCGCGGGACTACAAGACACCTTCAACCCGAAGGCGTCCGCGGCAGGGATAACCTCCTGAGACAGTCGCAGACAGCCGCGTATTATACCATATTTTCCCTCTGCTCCGCAATGGCCTATTTCAGGAATTCACAAATTCCTGCCCGTGACGCGGAGTCGCAGCGTCATGATCTTGGCGAACGCGTTGCCGCCGTCGGCGACGAGGACGAGCGCGACGGAGCCGTCAGCGAGGGCGGGGCCGACGCACATCCCTTCGTAGTTGGTCATGAAGAACGTGCCGCGGAAGATGCGGGTCTTCGCCACGCGGCTGAACGAGGCTCCGTCCAGCGAGTCGATCCCGGACACGTCGGTGGCGGGCGAACCATCGGCGGCGAGGCCGTCCACCAGGAAGATGCGCGTGACGAAAATCCCTTTCGCGCGGAAGTTGCGCTCCAGCACGAGCAATCGCCCGTCCCGCAGCGCCGCCAGCGCCACGACGCCGCTGCGCGTCTTCACGTCGCCGCCATGCGCCCACGGCGGGCAGCCAACGCTCTCGGTCCTGTATGCCCACTGCACGTCGGCGCGCCAGTCGTCCTGCGGCGACCGGCGTGTGAAACGGGTCAGTCGGACTGTCGAGCCATGTTTCTCCGACGACTTGTCGCCGTCGCATTCCAGCGCCTCCTCGTTAGCCGTCCACATCGTCAGGCCGTCGGGCGAAAGCGTCAGCGACTCCAATCCGAAATTCCTGCGGATCTTTCCATAGATGGCGGGGACGATGGCCGAGCGCAGCGTTTCGCCGGTGGCAGTGGAGACTTCGCGGATCGTCGAATCCGCCTCGTCGGCGATCCATACCGCGCCGGAGGCCGCGTCGAACGCGCACCCTTCCATGTCCACCGCGCCGGCGACGCGCACGCTTTCGCCGACATGGATGCCGTCCTCCGCCAGCCGCCCGGTCTCGGAGTCGATCTCGAGCCGCAGCGCATAAAGCCCGCCATCCTTGTCATCGACGGCGTAGTATGCGTCGCCGCCCGCCCAGGCGATTCCGCTTAGCTGCACGGCCCGCGCCGCGTCCGGGCGCGGCGCCTCGGATGCGCACGCCGCGGCGAAGTCCTCCCCGCGCACGGCAAACGCCGCCGCCGCGAGCCACATCAATGTCAAAGTCCTGACCATTGCCGCACATTATACCATATTTTCAGGATCGCCACCACAGGCGCAAAATATGGTATAATATGAGGTGTCCCGTCGTATGGCGCGGCGCGCCTCTGCGAGGAACGGGCGACAAGGAGACCCACACATGAAACGACACGCTTTTTTTGCGATGGCGGCAATCTGCTGCGCGGCGGCTCTCGCGGCCTCCGGCGACGACGGCGCGGCTTCCGGCGAAAACCTCGCGGCGGCGACGCTCGACCGCGCGGCCAAGCTCTGGGAGAACCCGCAGAGGAGCGCGGGCGATGTCGCGGAGGTCGTGAAGATATGCGAAGGCCTCCTCGCGAACCGCGCGTCCTTCCAGACAACGGAGGAAGGCAAGGCGATGCTCGGCAGGATATACAGCCTCATGGGCAAGGCATATGGCGCGGCGAACGGCGCGGCGGCGGCGAGCGACGCACCGCGCACCGGCACCGTGAAGACGCTCGACCTCCCGGGGCACGCCAGTATCGAGATGATATACTGCGAACCCGGCTCCTTCGTGATGGGCAGCCCGAACGACGAAGAGGGCCGCGACCTGGACGAGACCCAGCACGCCGTGACCCTCACGAAAGGCTTCTGGCTGAGCAAGTGCGAGGTCACGCAGGCGCAGTGGGAAAGCGTGATGAACGGCAACCCGTCCAGCTTCAAGGGCAACGGCAAGATGCCGGTGGACAGCGTCTCGTGGAACGACTGCCACGAGTTCACGCGCAGATTGAACGCTCTCTTGGACTGCGAAGCCCGTCTGCCGACCGAGGCGGAGTGGGAATACGCGTGCCGCGCCGGCACGAAATCGGCGTTCTCGTGGGGGAACGCGCTGAACGGGCGCAAGGCGAACTGCAACGGAGATTTCCCGTGCGCCACGCATGAACGCGGGCCGTATCTGCGCCACCCCACTCCGGCCGGCCACTACGCTCCCAATCCATGGGGCTTCTTCGACATGCACGGCAACATGTACGAGTGGTGCGAGGACAGGTGCGGCGACTATCCCGCCGGCGACGCCACCGACCCCGAGGGGAACACCGAAGGCAAGTGCCGCATTCTTCGCGGCGGATGCTGGTATTTCGGCGCCAGGTTCTGCCGCTCCGCAAACCGCATAAAGAACAGCCCTTCCTACTCGGACGCGTTCACGGGCATGCGACTCTGCTGCGGCAGGATACCGTGACCAGCCCACGCGCACCGGAAGGACGACAAGAACAGCCATGTCACAGGAATGGAACATCAAGTCAAGGGGACATTCGTGCAGCCTCTGCCAGAAGCCGCTGGCCGACAGGTCTCCGGTCGTGAGCGCCCTCAAGGAGACTCCGGAGGGCTACGAGCGCTTCGACTGCCACCCGGAATGCTGGAAGGCCGCCGAGCGCGACTGGGAGCCCTTCTCGCAATGGGACGGCGTGTATCTCGCGCCTGTCCGCGAAGAACGCAAGGAAGCGCTTAAAAAGGAAGACGCCGGAGAGATACTGCGCCAGCTCGTGACGCTCGACGATCCGGCGATGAAAAACGTCATCTACGTGCTGGCGGTGATGCTCGAACGCTCCAAGATCCTCGTGGAGCGGGACGCCAAGCCGACGGACGACGGCGGCATACGCCGCGTCTATGAAGACCGCAAGAACGGCGACACCTTCGTGATACTCGATCCGCGCATCAGGCTGGAAAACCTCTCGGAAGTCCAGCAGCAGGTGGTCGCGCTCCTTTCCGGCACCAAGTCCCTCGGCGAAGTGGCGCAGGAGGAGGTCGAGGGGCAGTCGCAGGAAAGCTGAACCGCGCACGCGTCCTCACGCGCACCGGACGCGCCAGGCTCCGCCAACAATGACCCAACGACAGAGAGAAGCGCTGCTGGCCGTAGCCGAAGGACGATTCGTCCCCTGCCTTGTCAAAGAGGACGACGGCGCATGGTATGCGCGCTGGCGCGGCGTCGGCGACGACGACAACCCATGGCTGGACGAAGCGGTGCGGCGCGGCACGATGACGCCGCTCAGCGAGGACGCCGAGGACCAGCGCCACGAGACGCTGCACGACGCATGGCTGATGGCGCTGCGCAGCCGCACCGGCCTGGTGAAATGGGACGACGCGCAATGCGCGGCCTTCGCCGCCGTCCTCGAGCGCTGGGCGGCGCGCGCGGAGGACGACGCCGCGGCGCGCGCCTCGATCGCCGTAAGGTTCGTGTCGTCGGGCGGAGAGTTCCATCTGGAGTGCCGCGCGCCGAAAGACGCGGCAGGCTACGCCGCGCTCGGACGCATCACGGAGTTCTTCGGGCCTCTGCGCTCGCTGCGTTCGGCGGGAGGCGGCGGCGTCATGCGCGCCGCCCTGAACCGCTCGGAGGCGGAGCTTTTCCTGCGCAGCGGCGCCCGCCGTCTGCGCGACGCCGGATACCGCGTGGAAGGTTGCGACATCTCCGCGCAGGTGACGGCGGAGGTGGATCTGGATTCCCCGGACGCTCCCGCCGCGAGCGAAGCGGCGGCGGCGCTGAAGCCGCGCATCTCCATACGCGTGGCGGGCGAGGAGGTTTCGGCGGAGGAGCTGCGCTTCCTGCTGGAGCAAGGCTCCACCATGGTCTTCTTCAGGGACCGCTGGATAGAGGTGGACCGCGGCATCCTGCGCGAGGCACTCAGGGCGCTGGAGCGCTCCGGCGACGGACGGCTCACGCGCATGGAGGCGGTGGCGTTCGCGCAGGGCATCGGCTCCGTCGGGCGGATGCAGATCGCCAAGGTGCGCGCCCACGGCTGGCTGCGCGGGCTCGTCAACGAGCTTCGCGCCAACGGCTCGCTCACTCTCGCGACCGGGCGGATGCGCGGTTTCGCCGGCGAGCTGCGCCCCTACCAGTCCAGGGGCGTGGCGTGGATGAAGTTCCTCGCGGACCACGGCTTCGGCGCGCTGCTCGCCGACGACATGGGCCTGGGCAAGACGATACAGACCATCGCATGGCTCTGCCTCGACGCCGACAGGCGGCGGCATCCGGCGCTCATCGTGGCGCCGCTTTCGCTGATCGCCAACTGGCGGCACGAGTTCGAGCGCTTTGCGCCCGGCCTGCGCGTCTATGTCCACCACGGCGAGCGCCGCCACACCGCAAGCGGCTTCGGCAAGGCGGCGAAGGAAAGCGACGTTGTGCTGACAAGCTACTCTCTGCTGGTCAAGGACTACACCGACATAAGCGAGACCGAATGGGACGCGCTGGTCATCGACGAGGCCCAGACGGTCAAGAACGCCGACACACGCGCCGCCCGCGCACTCCTCGCGCTGGGCGCGCCGCGCCGCATCGCGCTCACAGGCACCCCTGTCGAGAACTCCGTCACGGACATATGGAGTCTCGAAAGCTTTCTCAACCCTGGCTTCCTGCCGGACCGCAAGACGTTCGCGGAGAAGTTCGCCAGGCCCATAGCCGCGAACGCCGCGGACGGCGCGGCGAAGCGCCTGCGCCACGCGCTCGAGCCCTTCGTGCTGCGCCGCCTGAAGAGCGACCCGGAGATCGCGGCGGAGCTTGGCGAGAAGCGGGAGATCCGCGAATACTGCGAGCTGACCCCGCGCGAGCGCGCCGACTACGAGGCGGCGCTGGAAGACTACCGCGCCGGAGAGCGGATGCGCGGCGACATATTCGCCCTGATCACCCGCCTGAAGCTCGTGTGCGACGGTGCAGGGAAGACGATGCGCCTCTTCGACCTCGTGGAGTCTATCTTCGCCAACGGAGAATCCGTGCTCGTCTTCACGCAATACGCGAAGGTCGGGCAGGCGCTGAAGACGGCGCTGGAGAAGCGATTCCCCAACCCGGTGCCGTTCATGCACGGCGCCCTGACGCCGGCGAAGCGAGAAGAAGAGATCGCGCGCTTCAACGCCCCGGGCCCAGCCGCTTTCATCCTCTCGCTGCGCACGGGCGGCTTCGGCCTCAACCTCGTCAAGGCCACGCACGTGATCCACTTCGATCGCTGGTGGAACCCCGCGGTGGAGGCGCAGGCGACGGACCGCGCCCACAGAATCGGCCAGAAATCGACCATATTCGTCCACGTCTTCATCACGTCCGGCACGATCGAAGAGCGCGTGGACGAAATACTGGAGCGCAAGCTCGCGACGGCCGGCACGCTTGTCGCCAGCGGCGAATCCTTCCTCGCGCAGATGTCGCCGGACGAGTTCGCGAAGATGGTCGCCCTGGAGCCGGCGAAGACGGATCCAGAGGCTAGATGAACGACTTGTCGCGCCAGCGCTGCGAATGCCAGCGGCGCATGAGGACGACGCCGCGCAGGTTTTCGTCGAGCATGAACCCGACCCAGACCCCGACGAGGCCGAAGCCGAGGGGAATCCCAAGCAGCCACGCCACGCCCACGCCGAATATCCACTGCCCGGCCACCCCCACCACGAAAGGATACGTGACGTCGCCGGCGGCGCGGAGCGTCCCGCAGGCGAATATGTTGCGCACCCTCCCGATCTCCAGCACGGCGTCCACCCACAGGATGATGGTGCCGATGCGGACTATCTCCGCGTTGGCGGTGAGCAGCGGCAGGACGAAATGCCCAGCCGCCGCCAGCGCCGACGAGCCGACGACGGTGACGAGCATAGAGCGGCGCATGAAGAAGGTGCCGACCAGATAGGCGGGCCGGTAGCGGTGGCGCCCGACCAGATGGCCGACAAGTATGTCGCCGCCGTGCGTGACGGCCACGCAGAAGAGGAACACGAACATCACCAGGTTGGAGCAGTATGTCTTCGTGGTGAGCGCGTCGGTGGATATGCCGTTGATGAAGTATATCGCCACTAGCTGGCTGAGGCAATACGACAATTCCTCGCTCGCCGCAGGGATGGAGACGGCGACGAGCCTCCGCAGATCGCCCGCCTTGGGCAGCTTCAGACGCGAACGCACGCCCTTCCCGCGCCAGACCAGCGCCGCGCAGAAACCCGCCAGGACGGCGAACGACACGATGCGGGCGACGGCGGTCGCCCACGCCGCGCCTTCCACGCCGAGCGCAGGGCATCCGAGGCGGCCGAATATCAGCGCGTAGTTCAGCGTGACGTTCACGATGTTGGCGAGCGCGTTCGCCGCCATCGGCGGCACCACGCGCCCGGCGCTGCGCAATATCCCGCCCAACGCGAGCGACAACGCGGGGAATATGGAGAAGAGCCCCGTGATCGCCAGATAGGATACGCCGTGCGGCATCACGTCGCCCCTCAGCCCCATCAGCGCCAGCAGCGGGCGCGGGAAGGCGAAAAGCGCGGTGCTGGCAAGCGTGCCGATCGCCAGGTTCATGGCCACCGCCAGCGCGGCGGTGCGCACGAAGTCCTCCTTCGCCTTCGCGCCGAAGAACTGCGCGCACAGTATCGAGGCGCCCGTGGCCAGAAACTGATAGACCAGGAAGACGAAAGACATCAGCTGATTGACCATCCCCACCGCCGCCACGGAGCCGTCGCCGCAATGCGACAGCATGATCGTATCCACGCACCCGACAAGCATCAGGAGCGCGAGATCGAAGAAAATCGGCGTCGTCAGCCGCCAAAGGCGCGCGCGCAGGTTTATCCGCTTGGACTGCCCTTCCATTCCCCTCAATTTTACCATATCGCCGCTTCGCCTGTCAAGCGCCGCCGAGCCGCCAATCCTTACGCCTGCCGCCGCTCTATATATTGACTCGCTTCTCTCT
>CAMOIK010000088.1 GCA_946615875.1 uncultured Verrucomicrobiota bacterium
CGACGGAGCAAGGCAAAATCTACCGCATCACGTGGTCTGGCCCGCGCCCGGGCCTGATGCTCATCGTCCGCTAACCACCATTGGTTTGGGTGGTGTCCAACGCAACCACCCTTTACCACATAGGCGCAGAGAGGCAGGGCAAAGACAAGCCCAGCCTCTCTGCGCCTATGCGATAGATAGAGATAAAGGATGCGGCGGCTTCCAGAAGGAAACCGTCAGCGAGTGCAAGCCGACTCGGCTTTCGACAGGAGAAGCGAGATGGCGTGTTCTACTGCGGCGGCGCGCACGTTCTCGCGGTCGCCTGGGAAGGTCTTGTTTTCCGTGGCGACGCCGTCTGCCGTGGCGAGGCCGAACCATACGAAGCCGGCGGGATGCGCGCCGTCTCCACCCGGGCCAGCGAGGCCGGTCACGGATACGGCGATGTCGCTCTTCAGCAGTTCGCGCACCCCCGCAGCCATCTGCGCGGCGCATTCGGCGCTGATCGGTCCTACGCCATCCAGCAATTCGCCGTCCACGCCGAGTACGTCGCGCTTCACGGAGTTTGCGTAGCTGACAATCCCGCCGAGGAAGACTTCGCTCGCGCCCGGCACGGCGGTGATCGCCGCGCCGACGCCCCCGCCCGTGCACGACTCCGCCGTGGCGCACGTCATTCCGCGCGAGCGCAAAACCTCGACCAGCCGCTTCGCTTCCATTGCCTGCCGCCCCCGCTATTGCTTCCTGCCGCCCATTCTGCGGTCGCGCTTGGCGAAGGCGGCCAGCGCCGCCTCGAAGTCGTCCTTGCCGAAATCCGGCCAGAGGGTGCCGGTGAAGAAGAACTCGGCGTACGCCGCCTGCCATAGGAGGAAGTTCGAGAGGCGCAGTTCGCCCGAAGTGCGGATGACGAGGTCGGGGTCGGGAATGCCGGCAGTGTCCAGCCGCTGCGCGAACGCCGCCTCGTCCAGGTCGCCAGGCGCCATCCCCTCCGAAAGCGCCTTGCGCGCGGCGCGGACTATCTCGTCGCGCCCGCCGTAGGAAAGCGCCACGGCCAGCGTGAACGCGCCGTCTGCCGTGAACGCCTCGAGGTCGGCGATTTCGCGCTGGAGCTTCTCTGAAAGATCCGAGCGGCGGCCGATCACGCGGAAGCGCACGCCGTTCTTCTTCAGTTCCTTGCGCTTCGAGGAGATGTATATGGAAAGGAGGCGCATGAGGCCGCCCACCTCTTCTTCCGACCGCTTCCAGTTCTCCGTGGAGAAGGCATACACGGTCAGATACTCCACGCCAGCGTCCCGGCAGAGGTGCATGGCGCGGTCGAGCGCCTCTGCGCCGGCGCGATGCCCGGCGATGCGCGGCAGCCCCTTTGCCGCCGCCCATCGTCCGTTGCCGTCCATGATCACGGCTATGTGCCTGGGACTAGACATTGATCCTGAGCGTAGTCTCGCGGGCCGGGCCGACGGAAAGGACGCCTAGCTTGCCGCCCACCAGTTCGAGGATGCGCGATATGTAGCGCTTGGCGTTCTCCGGCAGCGCGTCGTAGGACGTGATGTGCGAGGTCTCGCACTGCCAACCGGGCAGCTCCTCGTACACCGGTTCGCACCACTTCAGCGCCTCGAGGTCTGCGGGGAAGGTCGTATATACGAAGCCGTCTTTGCGCCGGTAGCCGGTGCATATCTTGACCACCGGGAACGTGTCTAGGACGTCCAGCTTCGTCATCGCCCAGTAGTCGATGCCGTTCACCCGTTGGGCGTAGCGCCCTATCACGGCGTCGAACCACCCGCAGCGGCGAGGCCGCCCGGTTGTCGCGCCGAACTCGCCGCCGCGCTGGCGTAGAGTCTCGCCGTCGGCGTCGTTCAGTTCGGTGGGGAAGGGGCCTTCGCCCACGCGGGTCGTGTAGAGCTTGAGTACGCCGATCACGCGGTCGATCGCGCGCGGGCTCACTCCCGAACCCGTGCACGCGCCGCCGGCCGTCGGGTTGGAGGACGTGACGAAAGGATACGTGCCGAAGTCGATGTCGAGCATCGTCGCCTGCGCTCCCTCGAAAAGAATGGAAGCGCCGCTTTCGAGCCTGTCGTGCAGGAACTGGATCGTGTCGGTCACGTATGGCATCAGCGCCGTGACCATCGGCGCGTAGAGCCTGACCATCTCGTCGGCGTCGAGCTGCAGCGCGCCGAGCGCGCCGAGGGCGCGGTTCGCCTCCGCCACCTGCGAGCGGACGTGGTCCAGGAAGTCCGGCTTTAGGATGTCGCCGACGCGCATCCCGTAACGCCCCACCTTGGCCGCGTAGGCCGGGCCGATGCCGCGCCCGGTGGTGCCGATCTTGCCGTCTGCGGACCTGGCGGCCTCCTCGGCGCGGTCGAGCGCGCGGTGCCACTGCATCACCATGTGCGCGCGCTCGGAGATGTGGAAGCGTCCCTTGAGGGAGAAGCCCCAGCTCTCCACCTGCTCCAGTTCCTTCATCAGGTCGAACGGGTCCATCACCACGCCATTGCCGATCACGCAGCTCTTGCCGTCGTGCAGGATGCCGCTGGGCACGAGGTGCAGCACGTATTTGCGGTCGCCCACGACAACCGTGTGGCCGGCGTTCGAGCCGCCTTGGAAGCGCACGACTACATCCGCCTCCTCGGTGAGAAAGTCTATTACCTTGCCTTTGCCCTCATCGCCCCACTGGGCGCCTACGAGTACGGTGTTCATTCTTTATGGTAGTTCCTTTCGCCGCATATTATACCATATTTTTGGCCGCCCGCCCCGGCGGCAAGTGGCTTTGCACTCTTTTTCTTGTCCGCGCTTCCCCCGCTTGGGGGATTTTTTTCACTTTCCCCCTTGCGGCCGACGGAAAAATATGCTATCATATGCGCAGACACTTTGAGAAAGGAGTAAAAACATGAAGACACCATTGTTCGTGCTTGGCACGGCGCTTGCAGCCACTCTGTGCGCGGAGACGACATATATCTCCGGCACGGGTTTCGAGGATTTGACGACCGGGAAGATCAATCTCACGGTCCAGACGGAAGATGACGCATCTCCGTGGGGGCCGACGGGCACCGACTTCTTCGAGTTCGCCGAGATAAAGGAGTACGCGGAAGGTGAGACCGCGCCGACTGCGGTGCCTGTCCCGTCGGACTCGGCAAAGTATCGCACGAATGATGCGAACACCAAGTATCTGGATCTCGACTCCGGCACCACCAGGCTCGAACGCGCGACGGTGGCAGACCTCGAGAACGCCACGGACGGCGTCTATCTGGACACGATGGTTCAATTCACCGCGATGGACGCAGAACAGCAGCCCACGCCTGACGAGGGCGACAAGCTCCTGGTCTGGCTCAAGAACGAGACTGTCAATGAGGTCGAGACCAAGAAACTCGTGGTCACCGCCGCCGCCGCGCTTGGCACTGCTACGCGGACGGATTACGTGATCGACAGCCTCCAGACGGCAATCGCCGAGGGGACGTGGTACAGGCTCACCATTGTCGCAACCACGGAGACGGTTAGCGGCATAGGCACCTCGGCCGCGTTCAAGGTGTATCTCGACGGGGCGCAGGTGTTCAGCGGCGTCAACTCCATGTTCTACAGCATGGTGCAGAGTGGCGAAGACAAGCTCACTCTTGCCAATGTCGGCTTTGCCGGCAAGGGTTCGATTGACGACCTCGTTTTCGGTTCGGGCGATCCCTTCTATGTGGCGCCGACCACGTTTGCCTACACGATCAATTACGGCCCCAACGTGACGGGCTTCACCTATGCTTGGACGGTCGGTGGCGAGGATAGCGAAGGCGTCGTAGTCTCCGGCCTCGCCGCAGCGGGTTCTCAGGTCGTTCAGGTTCCCAATGATGCGACGGCGTTCAAGATCTACAACGTGACGGTTGCCACTGGCTACAAGCCCATTGCGAACTACACCGACAGCGATCTCAACACGACGGGCGACTCCTGCACTCTCGGAACGGAATTCGTGGCGTGCTCCATCGGCGAAACCACGTATCCCACGGTCGCGGCCGCGCTTGCAGCCATCGGCGAGGACCCGGTCACCATCAAGCTTGAGGCAAATGTCACAGAGGCGATCACGTTCTCTGCCGGCACGGTCACGCTCGATCTCAATGGCAAGACGATTACCGATCTAGGCCAGACCATTGCTGTGGAAGGCGGCGCTCTTACCATTGTCAATACGGGTGCCGATACCGCAGCCATCTCGTCTGAGGGCACCGCAATTGTAATGGGTGCTGAGGGCGGTGAAGGCACGGTGACTATGGGAGCCGACGGCACGAACGTCTTCACGGTTGAAGGTGAAATCGAAGTTGTGGCCGGTACGTTCAGCGTGAAGGCGGGCAAGTACAGTGATCTGCCTTTGGACGGAGATGGCGATGAGCTCGATTTCTCCGCCTATTGCCCGGCAGGGCAGGAGTTGGTGCTGGTTGGCGGCTACTACGTCCTCCAGTCCGCTGGCGGCGGCACGTCGGCGGATGACGGCAGCGGCAACACCTTCACGGTGCCCAGCACTGTCGCGACGCCCACCGGAAAGACGCTGGCCGACGCCACCGGCAGCGGCACGACCTACGCCCAGGCCTACGCGCTCGGTCTCTGGGACGGCACGGCGGAGGGCACGGTCGATGCACTGCCCGCAGCCACGATCACGGTTGAGAACGGCACGGTCACGGTCACGTTCACGGGCTTGACGCCTGAGGCGGCCTACACTGTGAAGACCTACCTCCAGACCAAGGCCAGCCTCAACGGCAACTGGCCGGCGACGGTGGATGCCGAAGGCAGCACCGAGATGACGGAGGGCGTCGGCACCGACACCATCGGCACCGCTGACAGCAAATTCTACCGCGTCGTCGTGACGATCACCAACAAGTGAGCGGTCATTGAAGGCTGAAAGCCTTGGAGTCGGCGGGGTGGGGCGCGAGCCTCCCCCCGCCGTTTCTTGTTAGATGGTAGTGGGTGGATGGCAGAGGTTGGGGAAGGGATCTCTTTCCTTCTGCCAACTATCCTCTATCCTCTGCCAACTACCAACTAACATCTACCCGCTATCCACTGCCATCTACCCACTATCAACTACCAACTACCCGCTGAAATATGCTATAATATGCGTCATGAGCACGAAGATAGATGGCAAGGCGCTCTCGGCGGCGTTGCGCGCCGAAATCGCGCAGTCGGTATCCGCCATGAGGGCGGAGCATGGCATTGCACCGGGGCTGGCGGTAATTCTCGTCGGCGACAACCCTGCGAGCGTGAGCTACGTGACGGCCAAGGAGCGGGCGTGCGCGGAGGTCGGCATGCTTTCGCGCGAAATCAGGATGCCGGCGGATGCCACGGAAGAGGAGTTGCTGGCGGAAGTGCGGCGCCTCAACGCCGATCAGGAGATCGACGGCATACTGGTGCAGCTGCCGCTGCCGCGCCACATCGGCGAAAAGGCGGTCATAGACGCGATTTCGCCAGACAAGGACGTGGACGGCTTCACGCCGGTCAACGTGGGCAGGATGATGATAGGCGAAGAATGCTTCCTGCCGTGCACGCCGCACGGCATCGTCAAGCTGATCGAGTTCGCCGGCGTGGAGATCGCCGGGAAGCACGCCGTGGTGATCGGGCGCAGCAACATAGTCGGCAAGCCGGTGGCCGCGCTGCTGGCGCGCCGCGAGTGCAATGCCACCGTCACGCTGTGCCACACCGGGACGCCGGACATCGCGCAGTTCACCCGCCAGGCGGATATCGTGGTCGTCGCGGCGGGCCGTCCTGGCACGCTGCGCGGCGACATGCTCAAGCCCGGCGCCGTCGTCATCGACGTCGGGGTGAACCGCATTCCCGACGCCACCAGGGAGCGTGGCTTCCGTCTGGCCGGCGACGCAGACTGGGAATCGTGTTCGGCGGTGGCCGGGGCCATCACGCCGGTGCCCGGCGGGGTGGGGCCGATGACAATCACGATGCTGCTCTGGAACACGCTGCAGGCCTGCAAGGCGAGGGCGAAGCGCGCCGCATCCCAATCATGACGCAGCCCCGGCAGCCCAGCGACCGCTCCGTGCGCTTCCGGCTCGCCGCGCCTTTCGCGGCGGCGTGCGCCATGGCGGCGGCTTTCACGCCGCTTGCCGACGGCGATGCGCTGGAGCCGAGCATCCGCAACGAAGCGGAGCATTCCCTGGCGCTCGCCTGCGCCGCCACGAACAGGGCGGGCGCGCGCGCCGCGTCCGCCGCCCTGCCGATCGACACCAACGGCCTGTCGCGCAGCGAAATCGCGATCCGCCTGGTCTCGATGCAGAAGGCCGACGGACGCTGGGCGATCGGCACCAACGACACGACGACCGCCGCCATAGCCATCCTGGAGGCCGTTCTGGAGGATGGCGGGCGCGACGACCATTGAAGACGACAAGACAAAGGAGACACCGACATGGATAGGCAATACAGGAAGATGCTGGCGCTCGCCGCGCTTTTCGCGGCTGGCGGGACGCTGGCGGACGTCGCGCCGTACGGGCGCTTCGAGGACGGCATGCTCGCCGCCACCCGCCCCGCGGGCTGGCTGGAGAAGGCCTGCCGCACGCAGGCCGCCGGCCTGACAGGCCACCCCGAAGCCTTGAGCTACCCCTACGACACGTGCCTGTGGGCGGGCTCCATATCCCGTTCTGGCGAGCACGGCGCCGGCTGGTGGCGCTACGAGCAGACGGCATACTACACCGACGGTCTGCTGCGCCTGGGCTACGCACTCGGCGACAAGGCGCTGATCGCCAAGGGCGAGGCCGGCGTCGATTACACTCTCGACACCGCATCGCCCGAAGGGCAGCTCGGCAACCCGTGCCTCTGGGACGCGAAGAACCACAAGCTCGGCGCCGGCTACGAGATGTGGCCGATGGCCGTGTTCTTCCGCGCCATGAAGGCGAAATACGACGCGACGCGCGACGCGCGCATCCCCGCCGCGCTGGCGAAATACTTCCTGCTTTACGGCACCAACACCCTGGCGAAGGGGCGCAACACGATATGCGTGGAGGGCATGGCGTGGGCGTACGGCCTCACGGGCGACAAGCGCCTGATCGAGCTCGCCTGCAAGGCGTGGGACGCCAAGACGGCCAAGGACGACTGGTCGGGCGACCTCACGCCGGCGAGCTGCGCCGACGACAAGCCGATATACATGCATGGCGTAAGCTACAGCGAAGAGTTGAAGATCCCCCTGCTGCTCTACGCATGCACGGGCAGGCGGGAGTATCTGGAGCAGGCGGTGAACGCGGAGGCCAAGCTCGTCCGCGACCATATGCTGCCGGACGGCTGCCCCAGCTCCACGGAGCAGACTCGCGGCGATTGCGTCCACTGGGGGCACGAGACGTGCGTGGTGGCGGACTACACGTGGTCGCTGGGCTACTTCCTGCAGGTTACGGGCGACGCGAAATACGCGGACCGGCTGGAGCGTTGCGTGTTCAACGCAGGGTTCGGCGCGGTCGATGGCGACTTCAAGGCGCTGCAATACTTCTCCAACGCGAACCAGTTCATCGCCACCTCCGGCTCTAACCACAATCCCTACTTCTACGGCTCCACGTGGGCGCAGTACCGCCCGACGCACGAGACGGAGTGCTGCGCCGGCAACGTCCACCGCATACTGCCCAACTACGTGTCGCGGATGTGGCTGAAGGATGCGCAGGGCGCGCCCGTCGCCGCGCTCTATGGTCCGTGCGAGGTGGATTTCGGATGGGCGAAGATTGCCGAGGAGACCCGCTATCCGTTCGACGGCAGGATAACGTTCCGCTTCAGCATGAAGGAGCCGAAGGAATCCGCTTTCACGTATCGCGTCCCAGGCTGGTGCGCGTCGGCGACCGAGCCGCCGGGCACGTTCGTCACCATTCGCAGGCTGTTCAAGGACGGCGACACCATCGAGCTGGACTTCCCGATGGAGACCGTGTTCGAGACTCTGCCGCGCCGCCACTACGTGATCAAGGACGCCGTGAGCAAGTGGGTGGGGAAGATCGAGGGGCGCAGCGTCAGCCAGGGGACGATCGTGCGCAGGGGCCCGCTTCTCTTCGCCTATCCGATCCCCGCCGAACGGACGGAAGACACCGTCGAACACGCCAATATGCGCGGCAAGAGGAGCGCCAACCCGGAGTTCAAGTGCTGGAATCTCCGCCCTGCGGGCCCGTTCAACTACGCGCTGGCCGCGCACAGCGCGAAGACGACCGTCTCTGGCGACGCAGTCCGCGTGGAGGTGCCCGTCAGGCGCATAGAGTGGGATCTTCTTGAAGGAAGGTTCACCCCCGACCTCCCGGAGCGTCCGCGCCCCGTTTCGCCGGACTCCGCCGCCGAGACGATCGCCCTCGTGCCCTATGGCTCGACGACGCTTCGGCTCGCCGTGTTCCCGGACCTGAGCGCGGGCAGCGCCGTAGGCGACTAGCCGAAACAGCCGCCACGCATTGCCAACGATCGCCCAAAATCCGCAAATGCCGCGGGTTTGGGCTTCTTTGCGTCGTCTTCGAGCCCGTCTTGCGCTTTGCGCAAGGCGTCGCCAGCCACGCGCAAACCCATAGCCATGGCTTT
>CAMOIK010000089.1 GCA_946615875.1 uncultured Verrucomicrobiota bacterium
ACGCCAGGCGTAAGCCAAGAACGGAGAACCGCGCCCTTGACATATGTGAAGTCGAGCTTGGCGAGTTCCTCCGCGCTCGGCCGGGAGGCGGCGGAGAGCGTCACCTTGCCGCTGCAGACAAACTTCACCTTCGAGGCCGTAAGAGCCGCGTCAAGCGTGATCGTGGCGTCTGCGGGAATCTTCAGGACCGATTCGCCGGAAGGGACCGCCTCGTTGATGTCTGCCGCCGTGATGTCGGTCTCTGCGATTTCGGGCGCCGTCGCCTTCACGATCTGGATTGCCGCGATGCATCCGCGGGCAGGCGCCACCTTGTGGCCGACAACGGCAACCGTGCGCGCGTCCGTGGCCTTCAAAACGGGAGTGACGAGATAGTTCACGCCTTCCAAATATCCGGCGACGGAGGATTTGCCCCAGCTCTGCGTGCCTTCGGCCGTCGCGTACGCTTGCGTATCGTCCTTGGAAGCATTCGCGGAACAGTAGCCGACGCCGTTTACGGTCACATACCCGAACTGCACATCGGTATTGTCGGTCGAACTATAGACGACGACCTTGTAGAACTCGAACGGCACGTTCGAGATTGTCACCGTGGGCGTCGTATTGTTTTCATTTTCGTCGATGTAGCCGTAACGAATGTCGGTGGCGGCGGCATATGTCGTCCCGTTCGCATACGTCCCGCGCGTTCCGGAGATCGCCAGCGTCGAGCCGGGGAGCTGGCTCTGGACGTAGGCGCCGTCCACCATGCCGAGAATATTGACGGTATTGTAGGTGGCGACCACGCCCTTCTTCTGCGTCCAGTACGGCCCGGGAACGGCGAAACCGGGCGCGCCTGCGGCGTCGCTTGTCGTCAATTCGGCGGAATTGGCGTAGGTGAAATTGACATTGATCGAGGAGAAATCTTCCGGCTGCGCGAGCTTGAGGCCGAAAACGCCATAGCCATCGGCATCTGCGGCTGTCGCAAGCTGAACATCCCATCTGCCGTCCGTCAAAACGGAAGTAAAATCGACATCCACCGCGCCGTTGGCGGTGGAGTACCCTGTGGCGACCGCCTGCACGGTGACGTCGCCACCAGACTGGCGGAACTTCACCACCACGACTTTGGCGGAACCGCCATCGCGGATCTGGACTTCATAGCGCACGTACTCGCCGGTGGCGTCCGTGCCGGCCGTGCGGTTGCAGAAGGCCGCCGCGCTTCCGCGCACGGCTTCGCCGATCCACACGCCGCCCATTTTCGCGCACGGGAACACGGTCGTCCCCAGGTCATTCAGCGTAATGCCCTTGAAGGCAAGCTGCGGGGAAGTCGTGACGAAACCGCCGGTTTCGGCGAGGGATTCGCCATCGGCAAATGCGGTGGCGAGAGAAGCGACGCATACAGCCGCTATGCACAGCAGGCGTCTGAAGAGCAAGTGCATCATTGATGTCTCCTTTCTTTTGAAAGATTTCTAGGTCTGGCCGTATTATAGCATAAATTTCGGCGCCCGTGCGTGACGACGCGAGAAAAAATTGATGCGCGGCGGCGAAGGTCGGCTACAGCCCCGTCATTATCCGCTTGACTTCCGCGAGGGCGCGGGCACGATGTGAAACGGCGTTCTTGACGGCCTCGCCCAGCTCCGCGAACGTCTCTCCGTATCCGTCCGGCACGAAGAGCGGATCGTAGCCAAAGCCCTTGGCGCCGCTCGCGGAAAGCGCTATGCGCCCGTTGCACTTGCCCACGGCGGTGTGGCGGGTGCGGTCCGGCGCGACAAGCGCGATGGCGCAGGTGAAGCTCGCCTTGCGGTTCTCCACGCCTTCGAGATTGTGCAGCAGGAGCGCGTTGTTCGCCTCCGTGTCGCACGGTTCGCCGGCGTAGCGGGCGCTGCGGACGCCCGGGGCGCCGCCCAGCGCCTCGACCTCGAGGCCGGAATCGTCGGCCATGCACCAGCAGCCGGGATGGCGCATGGCTATGGCCTCCACCTTTATCTGGGCGTTGCCGACGAAATCCGGCGCCGTCTCCTCTATGCCGGCGGGATCGTCCGCCACGACCTCGAAGCCGGGCAGCATCTCCGCGATTTCCTGGACCTTGTGCTTGTTGTGCGTGGCGAGATAGAGCTTCATGGGCATGAAGAATGATGAATGGTGGACGAAGAATGAAAATGAGGGGTCGGGAGCCTGGAAGATGGAGCCGTGCGGCATTCGTCGAGGGACTCAGGCGAACCATCCACTACCCTCTGCCAACTACCATCTACCCTCTGACATCTGCCAGCTCCCTGACGGCGGCGTCAATGCCGGCGACCTCGACGACCTTGTTCTGCACGACCGGCAGGGTCTTGAGGTCGCGGAAGGACGGCGGAGGATCGACGAGCACGTCCTCGCCGAACGCCCTCTGGCACGTCTCCGGGAACTTGTATGGCGTGGCGGTGGCGGCGACGACGAGACGGCGCCCGTTCCTGGGGTGGCCGAGGGCGCGCGCCACATGGGTCGCCACCGCTGTATGCGGGTCCAGGATGTATCCACTGGCCGACTTCATGCGCCGCATCTCCTCTTCCGTTTCCTCGGGCGTGGCGACTCCGCCCTCGAACTCCGCAAAGAGCCGTGCCTTGGCGCGCGCATTCAACTCGTAGCGCCCTTTCTTCGCCAAGTCGTCCATCAGGCGGGCGACTTCGGAGCAGTCGCCGTCATTCAGCAGCCACAGCAAGCGTTCGACGTTCGAAGACTTGCGGATATCCATCGACGGGGAATTCGTCACCGTGAACTTGTCGCCAGGATCGTAAACCCCGGTCTTGACGAAGCGCGCCAGCACGTCATTGACGTTGGACGCGCATATGAACTTGCCTATAGGCGCACCGAGCCGCTTCGCGTAGTATGCCGCCAGCAGATTGCCGAAGTTCCCGGACGGCACTACAACGTCGAACGCGCCAAGACGCGATGCCGCAAGCATATAGTAGCCAATCTGCGGCACTAGGCGTCCTGTGTTGATGGAGTTCGCCGATGAGAGCGCCACTCCCTTCTCCGCCGCCTCCGCATTCAGCGCCTCGTCGGCGAAAATCCTCTTGACGGCCGCCTGCGCATCGTCGAAATTCCCCTTGATCGCAATCGCATGCACGTTCGCGTCGCTTGGCGTCGTCATCTGGAGACGCTGGATTTCGGATGTGCCGACATTCGGGAAAAACACCGCCACCTCAGTGCCTTCGACACCGGCGAAACCCTGCATCGCAGCCGACCCCGTGTCGCCGCTCGTCGCCGTCAAAATCAGCACGCGGCGGCCTTTCGCCGCATGGCGCATGAAAACGGGCAGCATCGAGAGGGCGACGTCCTTGAATGCACCTGTCCGGCCATGGAAAAGCTCGAGGATATGCATCCCGTCCGCCTCGACAATCGGCACGGGCTCTGGCGACGGGAAGCGCGAAAGCAGACGCGCCACCGCCTCGCTGCGCACACTCGCCGGGAAGTCGCCAAAGAGTTCCGCCAGCACATACTCCTCCGCCGCTCCAAGTGTCGCGAGCGGCGGCAACGCCTCCTTCGCCGACACGCTCTCCGGCACGTAAAGCCCGCCGTCGGGAGCAAGCCCCTGAAACACGGTGTCCACCGCGTTCGCCTTCAACCCTTTTCTCGTAGATACGTATTGCATCTTCTGTCTTCCTTTTTGAAATAGTGCCGTGGGAATTAGAGCTTCGCAAAGCGCCGCTTCATCACCGCCACCGCGTCGGGATTGGAATCCACGAGAATGCACCTGCGGCCATTCTCGTGCGCACTCTCCCCAAACGTGCCGGACCCTGCGAAGAAGTCCAGCAGCATGTCACCCGGATTGGAGTGCACCTTAACGATGCGGTCTATGATGCCACGCGGCTTCTGGGTGGCGTAGCCCGTCTTCTCGCGCCCTACAGTGCTCACTATCGTGTGCCACCATACGTCGGTGGGCGTCTTGCCGCGCGCCGCCTTCTCCGGGCCGACAAACCCCGGCGCCATGTAAGGGATGCGGTCGATCGCGTCGTAATTGTAGGTGTATCGCTTCGGGTTCTTCGCATACCAGAGGATGTTGTCGTGCTTCGCGCTCCACCTGCACCTCGACCGCGCACCGTAATCGTAGGCCCATATTATCTCGTTTATGAACGAGTCTCGCCCGAAGATGCCGTCCAGCATCACCTTGCAGTAGTGGACTTCGCGGTAGTCAATGTGAAAGAAGAGCGAGCCATCCTGCTTCAGAACGCGATACGCCTCCTCCATGCGCGGCTTCAGGAAGCCGACGAAATCGTCGTACGAATCCTCGTAGCCAAACGACGCCTCCGCCACTTTCACATCATTTTCGGCGTGAAATCTACTCCTGTGCTGGCGGCGTCCCGTGTTGAATGGCGGATCTATGTAGATGAGATCCACGAACCCCGAAGGCGCCGCCCTCAAGTATTCAAGATTGTCGCAAAGATGAATCTCGGGCTTATCCACGCCTATCCAGCCTCCATGACGTGCCGTACCGCCTGCGACGCAGCCTCAATTGAACATGAACTCCACCACGTCGCCGTCTTGCATCTCGTATTCCTTGCCTTCGGGACGCAGCAGACCGGCGGCGCGCGCACCGCTCTCGCCGCCGCATTTCACGTAGTCGGCGTATGCGACGACCTGGGCGCGGATGAAGCCCTTTTCGAAATCAGTGTGGATGACGCCGGCGCATTTCGGGGCCTTCCAGCCGCGGCGGAACGTCCAGGCGCGCACTTCCTTCGGGCCGGCGGTCAGGAAGCTGGCCAGCCCGAGAGTGCGGTAGGCTAGCTGGATGGTGCGGTCGAGCGAACTTTCCTTCAACCCGTAGCTTTCCAGGAACTCCTTCGCCTCGGCGTCGGAAAGCCCCGCGAGGTCGGCCTCCATCTGCGCGCATACCACCACCGTCTCGGCGCCCTCCTTCGCCGCGTATTCGCGGAGCCTCGCGACGTGCGGATTGCCTTCGCCGGCCACATCGTCGTCTGCGACGTTCGCGCAGTATATGACCGGCTTGTCGGTGAGGAAGTGCAGCTCCTTCAAGACGTTGAGTATGGGATCGCCTTCCTTGCGAGGGAACGAGCGCACGCTGCGGCCTTCTTCCAGATGCTTCAACAGGGCGGCGCACGCCTCCGCCTCGGGACGCAGCGGCGGCTTCGCCTGCGCTTCCTTGCGGACGCGCTCGTAGCGCTTCTGAAGCTGCTCCATGTCGGCGAGGATGAGTTCCGTCTCGATGACTTCGGCGTCGCTGACCGGATCTATGGGCGCGGACTTGTTGCCGCCTTCCTGGACATGGATTATGTCGTCGTTCTCGAAGCATCTGACGACATGGAGGATGGCGTCGCACTCGCGGATGTTGGCGAGGAACTTGTTGCCCAGCCCTTCGCCCTTCGACGCGCCCTTCACGAGACCGGCGATGTCGGTGAACTCGACCGTAGCCCTGATCACCTTCTCGGGCTTGGCGATCTCGGCAAGCTTCTCAAGCCGCCCGTCGGCGACTTCGACGATGGCCGAGTTCGGCTCGATGGTGCAGAACGGATAGTTCTCCGCCGCAGCCTGCTGGCGCTTGGTGAGCGCGTTGAAGAGTGTCGATTTGCCGACGTTCGGCAGTCCTACGATTCCTACAGACAAAGACATGGCTTATTGCTGTTCTTCGGGTTTAAGCGGCTTGAATTCCCAGTCGGGATAAAGGGATTTGAGGGTGTTGCGGTAGTAGTCCGCCGTGACGATGCGGCCGGCCTTGAACGCGTCGATGTAGAGGCGCTCAAGCTTCGCCACCGTGATGGCGCGAGACTTCGCGGCCAGTTCGTCCATGTGCTCGGCGACGACGCGCTGGCTTTTCGCCAGGCGCCGCTCCGCCTTCGGGAGGGAAGTGTCGTTCTCCGGCAGCAACGGCGCATCGCCGCGCTTCTCCTTTTCGTCAGCAGACGATATATTGGACAGGTCTTTGATGGTCTTCTCCGGCCTGAGAGCGAGTTCGCGCGCATCGAGTTCGGCCTTGTAGTCGTTGAGATCCTTTTCGAGCGCCGCGAGGTCGATGGCTTTCAGCTCCCAGAGCCGCGCCTCGTCGGCGACGGCCTGCGCCGCCGCCTTCTCGCGTTCCAGCCTGTCTGCCTCGGCCTGCGCCTTGGCGACCTCTGCATCGGCAAGAGCCTTGGCCTTCGCTGCTTCCGCCTGCGCAGCATCGGCCCTGGCCTTCTCCGCCTTGCGGTTGGCTTCGGCCGCCTCCGCCTCGGCTTCGCGGGCGGCGCGGTTTTCGCTGGCGGCGGCGGCATCGTGCTTGGCCTTCGCCTCCTCGGCCCTCTTCGCTTCGCGATCCGCCTCGGACGCCTTGCGCTGCTCCTGCGAAGCCTGGAGACGCGCACGGTCGGCGTTTTCCGCCGCGACGGCCGCCTTCGCCTCGCTTTCCGCCTTGCGGGCCGCGAGTTTGGCGGCCTCCTCCGCACTCTCGGCGGCCTCTGCATTGTGGCGGGCGATCGCTTCGCGAGAGTTCATCACATATATGCCGGACAGCGCCGCCGCTATGACGGCGACACCCACGACTAGCATTGAAATCCACTTCAGCATCTTATCTTCCCTCCTAAGAATTCAACGCAACGCTCGCGAAGGATCGTCCGGGCGATGCGCCAAAAGCCGCCCTGCGCCACTTCGCGTCCTTCGCATTCAACAGCACCCTGCGCGAACTGCGGGATGCGCGCACCGCCGCTATTTCCTGCGCCGTCATGCTCTACTTCGCCAAGTCGCCGAGAAAGTTGTCCGTCCCGCCTTCGACGGCGGGCGCGGCGACGGGAGACGGCTCTTGCGCAGGCGCTTCGACCGGCGCAGGCGTTTCTTCGCCAGCCGGAGCATTTTCAGGGGCGGCTGGCACGGACGGCTCAGGTGAAGCATCCTGCTTCATGCCTGGGAGCTGGCCGCTACGCTCCAGGCGGCCGCGCTCGTTCTCGCTGCGCATGGCTTCGTCGGCCTCGTCGATCTTCTCCTGCGCCTTCTCCATCTCCTTGCGCTTGATCTGCTCGACGAGCGCGCGGTTGTCCTCTTGCTCCTTGAGGAACTCGTCGAAACGTTCGCGCTCCTCCGCCTCTAGTTCGTCACGGTGGGCTTCGATCCAGAACTTGCGCTCCGCCTCGTCCATGCTCTCAAGAGCCTTGGCTCGGTCCATCTTCATCTTCTCGATCGCGAGACGCGTCTTGCGCTCTTCGTCCTGCTTCTTCCACTCTTCCTTGAAGCGGCGCATCTGCTCCTTCTTCGGCATCGGGTCGGCGAGCTTCGATGCGCTCCAGCCGTGATCCTCCCACGGCGACTGGTCGCTGAGCGCCCTCTTGCGCCTCAGCGCCTCGGCCTGCGCCATCTCCGCGTCATCAAGCACATACGGAGTCATGAACACCAGAAGTTCATTGCGAGACTCGGTCTGGTTGACGGAACCGAACAGCCATTTGCCGATCCACGGAATGTCCTTCAAGAGCGGTATGCCCGACTCGCTCTCGGATACGCTTGTCTGGGTAAGTCCGCCGAGAACGACGGTTTGGCCGTGCTCGAGCAGGATATCGGCGGACATCTTGCGCTCCCTGGCGAGATCGACCTTCCCGTCCGTGTATTTGCCCTCCTGCGGAATGAGCATATTCTGCCCGTTGGCGACATACTGCGAATACTCTTCCTCGACCGTCAGCATCACCGTCCCGTTTGGATTTATCTTAGGCGTGATCTTGACCTTGATGCCTATGTCCTTGGAACTATAGTTCGGCGTCGGCTGTCCGCTGTTTCCATACGAGCCGGACTGGGCCGTCCATCCGGTCACGAACTGCCTGTTTTCCGTGGCGTCAATCGTGGCCTCCTTGTTGTCAACAGTCATCACGACTGGAGACGCGATGTATTTCGCCCGATTGTCGTTCTTGGAGGCCTGAATGATCGCGCCAAGATTGAGCTTGTCGGACTTCAGGAAATAATTGATGCCGCCGCCGATCGGCGAAAGCACGGATGCCGCATTCGTGGTGGCCACGCCTGCCAGAGTCGTAAGCAGCGAGGTCGAATCGCCGCCGCCGCCGCCCAGCTGGAAACCGCTGCCGCCGTTCGACCAGAAGCCACCGGCGACGGATTGCACGACGTCGCCCATGCGCGTCCATGTCGTCTCGTCATCGCCGGACGTGGTGGTGAACGAAGACGCGGTGCTTTCGACGCTGCGCCAGTTGCCGTTGCCGTCGGTGTACCATCCCATGCCAACGCCATGCGGCCCCGTCTTGACCTGCGTGGAATTGCCGCGACCGAGCTTCACCCAGTCGATGCCCGTCTTCAAATCGTCGCCGAGCGTTACTTCGATGATTACGGTTTCGATGAGGACCTGGCTGAGGCGCACGTCCATCGACTCGATGATGTTCTCGATGGTTGGCACGAGTTCCTTCTGGGTCATGACAACGAGGCCGTTGATGCGCTTGTCGGCGAGGACGGTGGTGTTGTCCTTGGAAAGTTCGCCGGCCTT
>CAMOIK010000090.1 GCA_946615875.1 uncultured Verrucomicrobiota bacterium
GGTGGTAAATTCGATATCTACAAGGCGAACGCGCCATGAACTAAATCACCATGAAAATCCGCCGCATTGGCGGCGGGAAAAATGGTATAATATGCGCGACCTGCTATGCGGGGAATGACAATGCCATGAAAGGACGACAAATGAAGAGGACAACATTGCTCGGAGCGCTCTGCCTTTCACTCGGCGCCGCGGCCGCGGCGGAGCCGCCGCCCGGCGCCGGCGATGACGAGGGCGGCGCCTTCAGGTTCAACGCGGGCGCCGACCTGCGGGTCAGGCAGGAGATACACCACAACGCGCCTGCCGCCACGGGCGGCGTGCTGGGGAAGCCCGGCGTTTACCGCGGGAAGACGAAGAACCAGTTCCGCTTCCGTCCGGACGTATGGATGGAGCTGCGCATGGGCGACGACTGGCGGATATACACCCGCGTCAGCGACGAGTTCCGCTACGGCGTGGTGCAGCGCACGAAAAACCAGGAGTGGCCGTGCGAGGCCGTCCTGGACAACCTCTACGTCGAGGGCAAGGGGCTTTTCGACGGTTTCATAGATTTCCGCGCCGGCCGCCAGGACCTCTACAGGCTCTACGGCCTCGACCACATTTTCGTGGACGGCACTCCCGGCGACGGCTCCATGACGACCTACGCCGACATGGTGAACCTGGCGCTCCACGTTGACGAGAAGAGCTGGATCGACCTCTTCGCGCTCTACAACGCCGACCAGGAGGAGCTGCGCTGGGGCACGAAGCGCAGCCGCCATCTTTCCAAGACGGGCTATGGGCGCGGCGAACGCGAGATGGACGACTGGGGCTTCGGCGCGATCTGGAACTCGCGTGCGGGGCTGATGGACTACCAGCTCTTCTGGATACAGAAGGATACCGCCTCGTACCGCCGCGACGGCGAGAAGTTCCCGCGCCGCCAGACGAATCTCGTGGGCACGAAACTGGTGCCGCACTGGACCGAAGAGTTCTCCACCCCGCTCGAACTGATGGGGCAGGTCGGCGCAAACGGGCGGGACGACACGCTCGCCGCCTGGGCGGCCTACGCCGGCTTCGACTGGAAGAAGAAGACCGAGTCCACGTTCAAGCCTTTCTGGAACGGCGGCATCCTTTTCCTGAGCGGCGACAAGGACTCCATCGACGAGGACGGCGGCCACGGCGCCTGGGATCCGATGTGGTATCGCGGAGTGGACGATTCCGAGATGTTTCTCTACGGCTCGCTCTACGGATGCGGCTGGTGGTCGAACCACATAGACCTCAAGACCGCGTTCGGCATGGAGTTCGGCTACCGCCACAAGGCGCAGGTCATGGCCGGCCCGATATGGGCGCAGGAGCGCGACGGCGTAGGCGGCGGCGACGGGCGCTTCAAGGGTTTCCTCACGCAGCTCAGATACGACTTCCCGCTTTTCATCGCCGACAAGAGCGAGGGCGGGCGCTTCGAGGTGTTCGGCCACGTCCTCGCGGAATTCTTCAACCCGGGCGACTACTTCGCCACGGACAAGCCTGCGTACTTCCTCCGCTGGCAGATCGAGCTCCGCTTCTGAGCGGACGGGAGGCTGGACGATGGCGACTCGCATGCTCAAGGCGGCACAGAGGATTTCGGCGCTGCTGGCGAAATGGACCCCGCTGTTCGTTTCGCTGGCGGCGGTCGGCGCGTATTTCGCGCCCGGCGCGTTCGGCTGGGTGCGCGGCGACGTGCAGACCGCCGTGCTAGGCGTGATAATGCTGACGATGGGGATGACGCTGACCGGCGACGACTTCCGCGGCCTCGCGGCGAAGCCGCTCGACATCCTGATCGGTTCGCTTGCGCAGTTCTGCTTCATGCCGCTGATAGCGTGGACCTTGGTGCGTGTGGCGGGGATGCCGCGTGCGCTGGGCGTGGGCCTGATGCTCGTGGGGTGCTGCCCGGGCGGCGTATCCTCTAACATCATGAGCTTCCTCTGCAAGGGCGACGTGGCGTTCTCGGTGGGCCTCACGACGGTATCGACGCTGCTCGCCCCGCTCGCGACGCCGCTCTTGATGCTGTGGCTGGCCGG
This sequence comes from uncultured Verrucomicrobiota bacterium, assembly GCA_946615875.1. Classification (GTDB taxonomy): domain Bacteria; phylum Verrucomicrobiota; class Kiritimatiellia; order RFP12; family UBA1067; genus UBA1067. Next base: position 2,028 of record CAMOIK010000090.1, read on the forward strand.
CGAGAACGTGGATATCGACGCGGCTGGGATGTTCTCGTCTATTCTTCTCGTCACGCTGCTGCCTGTCGGCGCGGGCTTCGCGCTGAACACGCTGTTCGGGCGGCGCGCCGGCTACGGCGAGGCGATGAAGGTGATGCCAGGCGTCGCGGTGGTCGGGCTTGCGTGCATAGTCGGCGGCGTGGTCTCGGCGCACGGCGCGCGCTTTCTGGAGTCCGGCTGGCTGATATTCCTTGCTGTGTTTCTTCACAACGCGCTTGGGTACGTGCTTGGGTACGCGGCGGGGGTGGCCGCGCGTTTCAACCGCCCGAAGCGGCGCACGGTCTCCATAGAGGTGGGGATGCAGAACGCCGGGCTCGCCACCGTCCTGGCCGGACGCCATTTCCCGGCGATGCCCGAGGCGGCGCTCGCCTCCGCCGTGTCGTGCGTGTGGCATTCGGTGTCCGGCGCGATGCTCGCAGGCGTGTTCAACGCGCTGGACGCCATGGCGGCGCGCCGCCGCACTTGACCCCGGAGAGCGGAATATGCTATAATACGAACGTCTGCAGCGTATGGAAGAGGAATAAATGAAGAAGGAAGAGAAACCGGCTCCGAAGACGGCTCGGCGGTGCCGCAACATGGTGATTGCGCAGTCTGGCGGGCCCTCCATGGTGATCAACGCCTCGTTGGTGGGCGCGGTCACCGCCGCGCAGAAGATGCGCCGCGAGGGCAAGGTGGGCAGGATATTCGGCGCCCGCCACGGCGTGGAAGGCATTCTGAAGGGCGACTACGCCGACCTGACGCGCCTGGGCGCGGGCAAGGCGGCGGCGATCGCGCTCACGCCGTCCTCCGCGCTGGGCAGCTGCCGGCACAAGCCGGACGCCGCCGACTGCCGCGCCATCTTCGAGGAGTTCCGCCGCCGCGACGTCGGCTACTTCCTTTATATAGGCGGCAATGACTCGGCCGACGCCGCCCGTATCGTGGCGGAGGAGGCCGGGAAGGCCGGATACCCGCTCGTCGCCTACCACATACCCAAGACCATCGACAACGATCTGCGCAGCTGCGACCACACGCCGGGATACGGCTCCGCCGCGCGCTTCGTGGCCTCCGCGCTGATAGGCGACGACCTCGACAACCGCGCCCTTGGAGGCGTGAAGATCGACGTGATAATGGGGCGCGACGCCGGCTTCCTCGCTGCGGCGAGCGCGTTGGCGCGCCGGCGCCCGGACGACGGCCCGCATCTCATCTATCTCCCCGAAACGCCGTTCTCCGCCGACAGGTTCGTCAAGGACGTGAAGGCGGCGATGAAGAAGTTCGGCCGTTGCGTAGTCGCGGTCTCGGAGGGCATACGCGGCAAGGACGGCGTGCCGATCGGCGCGACCCTCGGCAGCGGCGAGAAGGATTCCCACGGCAACGTCCAGATGAGCGGGACCGGTGCCCTGGGCGACCATCTGGCCAGGATTCTCAAGGAGAAGGCCGGCGTGAAGCGCGTGCGCGCCGACACGTTCGGCTATCTGCAGCGCAGCTTCCCCGCGATGCAGAGCAAGACCGACCTTGCGGAGGCGCTCGGCGTCGGCGAAAGGGCGGTCGCGTTCGCCTGCATGGCGGCGGAGGGCGCCGCCGGGGCGCCAGCGGCCGGCACGGTCGGCATCCGCCGCAAGGCGGGCAGGAAGTACGCGGTCGAGCTGGTCCCCCTGCCGATCCGCGAGGCGGCGAAGTTCACGCGTTCCGTGCCGAAGGAGTTCATCGCGAAGTCCGGCTGCGACGTGACTGCGGCGTTCATCGACTACGCCCGCCCGCTCGTCGGCGACCTCCCGGCGACGGAGATACTCTGAACATGGCGGCGCCGGAGACGCGCCGCCGGACAGGCACAAAGGCGACTGCGAGGCATCGATGGCAGGCATGACCGATTTGCAGAAGAAGACGGTGGCGGCGGGCGCGACCATGCTCGCGATCGCGCTCGTCGTCGCATTCGTTTCGTTTCTTGGGTGGGGCGTGATCAAGCTGCTCTCGTTCGTTTCGGCGGCGATAGTCCCTGTGGTGGTGGGCTTCTTCCTCTCGCTTTTCTTCAAGCCGTACTACGGCCTGTGGCTGCGCATAGTCCGCAACCCCACGCTGGCGCTGCTCAGCATGCTCGCCACGATCGTCGTGCCGCTGTCGTTCTTCTTCTGGCACGCCGGCTCCATAGCGACCGAGCAGATCAGCAACTTCATCGAGCAGGGGCCGGCGCTGGTCGCCAAGGTGACGGAGTGGTTCAACACCACGTTCCCGCGCGCCCGCGCCCTGCTGGACAGGCTGGGCGTGCCTTACGCCGACATGCTGAACATATACGGGAACCTTGGGAGCTACGGCAAGGCGGCCCGTCTGGCGGGGACCAGCGCCCTGGAGTGCCTCTCCACGCTAGCGACGGTGTTCGTGTCGCTGATATTCTTCGTCTTTTTCCTGACGTCGCGCCAGCGTTCCGGCGAGGACATAGTCGAGGAGATGCCGTTCCTCAAGCCGGAGACGCGGCGGTTCGTCGCCGAGCAGATCGACGCCTTCACCGGCATACTGGTTTCGTTCTTCCAGCGGCAGACGCTCATCTGCCTCATCGAGGGCGTCATGTACGGGACGGGTTTCGCGCTCGTCGGCCTGCCATACGGCTTCATGATCGGTTTCGCGCTGGGCGCGCTCAACCTGATACCCCTCTTCGGTTCGCTCGTATGCCTGCCCATGGCGCTGCCGCTGGCGTATTTCGGGCAGGGCGGGTCGGCGACGCGTCTTGTGATGGTGCTGGCCGTGTGGGCCGTCGGGCAGGTCGCGGACGGCTATCTGATAACGCCGCGCATCCAGGGCAACAAGACCGGGCTTGGCTACGCCGGCGTGGTGTTCAGCTTCTTTTTCTGGGCCACCGTCCTCGGCCCAATGCTGGGGATGCTGCTCGCCATACCGTTTTCGGCGTTCTGGACCGTCCTGTGGAGGGCGCTCAAGTCGAAATACATCAAGCCGGTAGTGTGAGTCCGGAAGAGGCTCGAACTCCGAGCCCGAACACCGAGACCCGAACTCCGAACACCGAGACACGAGACACCAACACATATGAGAAAACTGCCTTTCACCAGAGAGAAGCTGGATGAGATCGCGGCGAAGTGGCCGACCCCGTTCCACATATACGACGAGAAGGCGATGCGAGACAACGCCCGCCGTCTGCGCAAGGCGTTCGCATGGAACAAGGGCTTCCGCGAATACTTCGCCGTCAAGGCCGCCCCCAACCCGCACTTGATGAAGGTGCTCAAGGATTTCGACTTCGGCAGCGACTGCTCGTCCATGGCGGAGCTCGTGCTCGCGGAGAAGGTGGGCAACGTCGGCGAGTCGATCATGTTCACCTCCAACGACACGCCCGCCGAGGAGTTCAGGAAGGCGTGGGAGCTCGGGGCGATCATCAACCTCGACGACATCACCCACTGGGACTTCCTGCTCGATGCCTGCCTGCCGGGCCGGGACGCCGCCGGGCAGCTGGCCGGGCGCGTGATGTGCTGCCGCTACAACCCCGGCCCCTTGAAAGGGGGCAACGCCATCATCGGCAAGCCGGAGGAGGCGAAATACGGTTTCACGCGCGAGCAGCTGTTCGCGTGCTACGAGAAGATGAAGGCGGCGGGCGTGAAGCGCTTCGGCCTGCACACGATGGTCGCCTCCAACGAACTCGACCCCGAATACATCATCGACACGGCGAAGATGCTCTTCTCCCTCGCGCGCGAAATCCACGAGAAGACCGGCATCGACTTCGAATTCGTGAACATCGGCGGCGGCATCGGCATCCCCTACAGGCCGGAGCAGAAGGCGATGGACTTCGAGTACGTGTCCGCCGGCATCCAGCGCGCCTACGACGAGCTGGTGACGGGCGGCGGCATGAAGCCGCTCAGGCTCTACATGGAGTGCGGCAGGTGCATCACCGGGCCTTACGGCTACCTGGTGGCGAAAGTCCGCCACGTGAAGAACACCTACCGCCTGTATGCCGGGCTGGACGCCTGCATGTCCAACCTCATGCGTCCGGCCCTCTACGGCGCATACCACGAGATCGTGGTGCCCGGCAAGGAGGATTCGACCGAGACGAGCGTCTATGACGTGACGGGTTCGCTCTGCGAGAACAACGACAAGTTCGCGATCCAGAGGGTTCTGCCCGTGCTGGAGCGCGGCGACTTCGTCGTGATCTGCGACGCCGGCGCCCACGGCCACGCCATGGGCTTCCAGTACAACGGCAAGCTCCGTTCCGCGGAACTCCTCCTCGGGCCGGACGGCTCGGTGCGCGAGATCCGCCGCGCCGAGACGCTGGACGACTACTTCGCCACGCTCGACTTCGGCGCGCTCTAGGCCGTCCCCGCCCTCTCCCGGGCTTCTCAAACCTTTCAAACTTCACAAACCCCCAAAACCTCTCAAACTTCCCTCAATGAAGACATACAACGTAGGCTTGGTCGGCGTCGGCGCTGTCGGCACCGAGATGATAAAGGTGCTGAAGGACCGCAAGTTCCCTTGCGGCAAAGTGCAGGTGTTCGCGTCGCGCGAGCGCGACGAGCAGATCCTCGGCGAGACCTACCACGTCCTCAAGGCCGACGAGAACTCCTTCGCGGGCATGGACATCGTGCTCTTCGCCGGAAAAACCGACGTCGCATTGCAGCTGAAGGACGCCGTGGTGAAGGCCGGCGCGAAGATGATCGACAACTCGCGCGCGTTCCGGCAGGATCCCGACGTGCCGCTCGTGGTCCCGCAGGTGAACGCCGAGGACCTGGACTGGAACAAGGGCGTGATAGCCAACCCGAACTGCACGACGGCCATCATGCTGGAGGCGGTCGCGCCGCTGCACAAGGCGAAGAAGCTCAGGCGCCTCATCGCGTCCACCTATCAGGCGGCGTCGGGCGCCGGCGCGCCCGGCCTGGAGGAGCTGGAGACGCAGCTGCGCGAATACGTCGCCGGCAAGCCTCTCACGGTCAAGGCGTTCCAGCACCAGCTCACCTACAACCTCATACCGCACATCGACAAGTTCGACGAAACCAACTGGTACACCCTGGAAGAGCTCAAGATGCGCAACGAGGCGCGCAAGATGCTGCACGCCCCGGAACTGATGCTCTCCTGCACGTCCGTCCGCGTCCCGATCGCCCGCGCGCACTCCGAATCCCTCAATCTGGAGTTCGAGGAGGACATAACGCCTTCCGAGGCCCGCGAGATACTCCGCGCCTCGGAAGGCGTGAAGGTTGTCGATGACCCGCTGAACGGCGGCTATCCGATGCCGCTTGACGCCACCGCGAAATACGATGTGCTGGCCGGTCGTATCCGCCAGGACATCTCCCGCAACGACAAGAAGGGGCTGGAGATGTTCGTTTCCGGCGACCAGCTGCTGCGCGGCGCCGCGCTGAACGCCGTCGAGATCGCCGAGCACCTCATAAAGCGCGGCCTGGTCTAGCCTAAAGAGCGGCAGGAGGCGTTTGCCGAGGCTTCCGGGCGGCCCTGCCGCCCGGAAGATAGTCGGCGGTCACGTCGTCCGCCGGCACGTCCGAGACTTTCTGCGGATGCTGCCAGGTCTGCCAGAAGAGCGTGCCTTCCGGCGATGGAGACCATCGGCTGGCGTATATGCGGCGATCCTGGCGTGACGAGTCCGCGTTTTCCGCATATTCCAGGAACCATATGCTGTCCTCGCGCTCCTTTTCGCCGGAAGCGAGGACGTGCCAGCCGCCTTGCGACCACACCTCCACCCAGGAATGGTTGCCGGGTCTGCCCGTCCAGTTGCAGCCGACGAGGCGGGCGGGGATGCCCAACGCGCGGCAGGCGTCGATCAGTATTATGGAGATGCCCGTGCACGACGCCATGCCGATGCGCATGGAATGGCGCGGCGACTGCCTGGCTTTGTCGCGTTTTACATTGTAGTGGACGCCGATCTCGTCCCATATCGAGCGGTCCAGCGCCACGGCGGCGTCGTATGCGTTTGTGCATCCGGCGACGAACGGTGCGAAGCGTTCCCTGAACTCCCCTCGCCAGTCGTCGCGTTCCTCGCGTATCACGGAGTAGGGCAGCACGTAGTCGAGGTAGATGGCGTCGGGATACTGCTCCGGCGCGGCGAGCCTGGCTGCTTCCGCCAACAGGCAGTTGTTTGTGACGAACGCGCCGTCCAGCGGTCTATCCTGCTCCGGCGCGTGCCGCATCACGAACGCCACGTCGCGCTCAAGCGCGTTTTCATAGACCGCCGCCCACGCCGCCGTCAGAGCGGCGGCCGCCATCCCGGCAATATGGAGTTTTTGCTTCATCGCCCCATATTATACCATATTGCGTCCCTTGCGGGCGGCGTTTGCCATGCCTGGGGGCTCGTCCGCCCATCGCGTTCCCATGCCAAA